>NZ_JATR01000013.1:0-213040 GCF_000526075.1 Streptococcus sp. SR1 | reverse complement strand
AAAAATTCGTTTACAAAACGAACGATTCTTATCATCGGTTCCTAGAGAGTAAGGGAATCCAACCATCTATGTCACGCAAGTGCAACAGCTCAGACAATGGTATGATGGAGTCCTTCTTTGGCATTCTTAAGTCTGAGATGTTTTATGGATATGAGAAGAATTTTAGGTCTTTAGAAGACCTTGAAGAAGCTATTGTAGACTATATTGATTACTACAACAATAAACAAATTAAGGTAAAACTAAAAGGACTTAGCCCTGTACAATACAGAACTGAATCCTTTCAATTATTATTTTTCTAACTTTTTGGGGTCAGTACATAGACGAATGGTTATGATTTACTCCAAGGTAAAAACTGAGAAATAAAGTCTCGAATCTGGTTTGCATTGAGTGTCCATGAAATCACAATAATTATAGCAATAGCTAAACATGCAATATTCAACGCCTTAATATTAAAGAGCTTTGCATCCTTCTCGTTAATTGTAAAAATAAATTTTACCAAAATATATATTACATTAATAAGAACAAATGCCAAGAAATCAACTACCAGCAGTAGTCTAAATACGCTTACCACAGAAATATTCTGCAGAACGGATGTTGAAAATGTTATTCCTCCAACAAATGCCAATACAATTGCGGCGAATATCCCAAGTATGGAGATATATTCTTTTTCAACACCTTTTATTTGCTTTTGTAGGTTCTCTTTTGCCTCTTCAATACTATTAGCAAAAATATTATTAACGTTTTCAATCTGATGTAATGCCAGCTGAAAATGGTCGTAAATCTTTACAATCATCTTCTTACAGTCATCATTTACATCATTTTTATCATCAAGTGAATAAAGCAACAACTTTTCTAAATTTGTAGCAAAAATCCCTCGTTCTGACATTTCCAATGAATAGACATAATTACTTATCTCCGAATAAAGGATTCTGTCTAACTTGTTGCTTGATGAAATATATGATTCTATATTTTCGACTGTTTTTTGTGGCTCGTAATTCTGAGTCTTTAGAGACAATGCTTTACAAATACTGTTAATTTTTCTTTTGGTGTATGTAAATTTTTTTGACTGCTCCAGCGATATTATTGTATTATCTGTCGTTCGGAGCAATACATCCAAATTAGCATCAGCCATTAAAATACTCCCTTATTGTCTTGATTGTTATCTCGTTATTCTGATACGGAGTGTATGCGTCGATCCATGGCGATTGTCTGTGCGTCAATGACACAAGGTCTGTCGCTGAATAATCTGCAAATTTATCTACGACTTTATCAATAAGAGATTTATCATCATCCGAAATTGCTGTGTCCTCAAACTCAACTCTTTTAGAATTCCAAACATCATCTTCATCAAACATAATAAAAGATTCTATCGTAGGAATATCTCCACTTCCATACTGTTTATATTCATGGTATGCTTCTGGCACAACTGGTCCAAAATCCCATGCTTCAATTTTCTCATCAAAACAAGGAGTGTGGTCTTTCTTTTTTGTCAGAAAATAAGCCTGAATAAAATAAAGTACCTTCTGAAGTTTTAAATTTGAGATTCCGTAGTCGTGCTCATTGCTATAATTAATCACATGACGACATACATCTAAAACTTTATAGCTCATTGTCTCTACCTCCCTCCTTTATAACTATTTATTATATCACTATTTATATGTTTTGGGTGAACATTTTTAAAATTTTGTTGTCATCTATTCCACTGCCGAGGCTACCCCTTAATATAGAGTGGCTTGAACTACGGTCAGCCTTGTTATCCAAATCACTATCACAACTCCTGACATCTAATCCACAGCCTAAACCGTACCACTTATTTTTGAGCCTCGGCAAATTCGATTAGTAGATATATTTCCATATAAGAAAACCGAGCTTCCCGTCAGGCTTCTCTGATGATAACAACCTTACAAAAAACGAAAATACGCCACTTTTCAGCCTTTATTTATCCTCCCTTGACATCAACGCTACTGCCTCCACATGGTGCGTTTGCGGAAAAAGATCAAACGGCTGGACTTTCTTCAACTCATATCCCAACTCTTGGTAGAGTTTGATGTCACGCGCCATGGTTGCGACATTACAGGAGATATAAGCAATACGGTCAGCTCCTGTTTGGCTACTTGCCTTGATAAAGCTTTCGGTCAAACCCTTGCGTGGTGGGTCGACCAAGATAACGGTTGGTTGAATACCTTTCTTGAGCCAGTTCTTCATGGCATTTTCAGCAGTGTCACAGACATAGTGGGCATTTGTGATATTGTTTAATGCAGCATTCTTCTGGCTATTCCCTACTGCTTCTGGGATGACCTCAACTCCATAGACTTCCTTGACGTGCTTGGCGACTGATAAGCCAATGGTTCCAATACCAGAATAAGCATCGATCACCACATCATCTGCTTTTAATCCTGCAAAATCAATAGCTGTTTGATAAAGTTTTTCAGCCATTTCAGTATTTACTTGATAAAAAGCTGGCCCAGCGATTTGGTAGTCATTTCCCAACATCTGGTCGGTAATATAGTCTTGACCATAAAGAGTCTTCCACTCCTTACCAAAAATCGCATTGGTATTTCGGTCGTTGATATTTTGCATGACAGACACAATCTCTGGGAACTGCTTGATAAGTTGTTCAATCAACTGCTCCACTCGGAAAACTTTTGGACGAGTTGTTACTAAAATGACCATGATTTGTCCTGAATAGTGCCCACGTCGCACCACAAGATTCCGAATCAAGCCAGACTGTTCCTTTTCGTCATAAGGTTTCAAATCATAACGACGGAGCATGTCTCGAAGAGCTACTACGACTTGGTCAATGACAGGATCCTGGATAAAGAAATCTTCAAGAGGCATGAGGTCGTGCGAATTTTTACGGAAAAAGCCAGTTTCCAAGACACCATTCACTCGACGAACGGGAACCTGAGCCTTATTTCGGTACTTGACTGGATGTTCCATACCGAGCGTTTCGGCGACCTCTACATCGGTAATACCAGCAATCTTGTAGAGACTGTCTTTGACTTGCTTGGTTTTAAACTTGAGCTGCTCTGGATAGGCAAGATGCCCCAAGTCAGCGATGCCTGAACGCAGATAAGCTAGGTCAAGGTCTTGGTTACGGTGTGGAGAGTAAGTAAGGTATTCTTCAACTTTCCCGTAGCCAATCTTTTTATTGACCTTAAGGACACGCATGAGGATTTTCTCAGTTGGTAGAGCATTTTCTACAAAGAAAACCAAACCATCTACCTTAGCAACCCCAGCACCTTCATAGGTCAAATCGACAACTTCAACTTCTACAATATCATTTTTCTTTAACATATTATTCACTTTCTATCAGCCGACAAAAAAAGGACGGCAACATTTCTGTTACCATCTATTATATCATGAAATGACCTAAGCACCAAAACTCTTGAAGAAGTTGACAATGGCTTGCCAAAGAGAACTCAAGAAATTGCCACCGTCTTCTAGCGCTTTATTGGCATCAAAGTTGAGGTTGATATTTTTGAAGCTATCTCCAGCTTGGGAGACAATGCTTTGCTTAAGGTCATTTAGGGTTTTAGTGAAATCAGCATTATTCAAGATGTCACTCTTTGAGAGGTTGAGTGCAAAATTGATGATGATATTGACCTGGTTTCCTGTTATAACCTGATCGAGTTTGTAGTTTTTTAGTGTGTCTTCTACAATTTTGCGGACATCCTCTTCTGTCAAATTACCTTTGGCTTCTTTTGCTTTTGCGATTCCTGTCTTGATATCTGCCAAAGCGACATTGAGTTTATTGGCATCGTAGCCTGATTTGTCCTTATTTTCAGCATTAATATCGGATAGGGCTTTTAGTTCCTCTTGGGCCAAGTCTTTATTGGCTTGCGGTACTTTAGCACCATTGGCCTCTAACGAGTAGTAAATCCCTGCCAGGGCACTTTCACCTGTAACTGGAATAGGAGCTGCGACTGTGATTTTAGCATGCTCTACTCCCAAGGTCACCGCTGCATTACGATACATATCCTGCGTCACCTTGGTGATATTTTCAGGCGTTTCAATCTTGACTTCTAGAGGCGACTTATCACCTAGCTTTTGAATCTTAGCTGATGAATAGAGCTGTAGACTAGCATCATTAGCCACATTCATAATTTTCGAATAGATATCAGGTGTCATAGTTTTGATATCTTTGGTGTCTTTTGATGCGTCATAGCCAAGTTTGCTAAGAGTTTGATTTTTCTGGTCTTCAGATAGAGAAGAACCTAGAACATATTCAGGTTGTACATAGGTTTCATCGATTACTTTTTGAACATCGGTTGCTGCGTGGACGCTCGTCATAGCTGTTGCGGCCCACAATACTGCAGCACTTATTAGAAAGAATTTCTTTCTCATGGGATATTCCCTCCTTTACCTTTCTAGATTAATAAAACAATCTTAAAGAAAACTTATAGCAAAAAACACCTGGTCTAACCAGATGTCGAAAAGAAAGTGAAACATTTTATGATATAAAGGTTCAGTTGTACCTGTCTAGAATAGTAATAGTTTCCACCATTTACATAGAGTTCAGCTCCGTGAAAGATAGAAATAGGGTGAATATAACTATAGGTCTTTCCAGTGGTATTGCCAAGGATTGGGGCAACAGTCTCACGGGAATAACGCTTGGCCAGCGCTAGTGTATTTTTCTTGCCATTCTGAGCGATAAAGTCTATATAGGCAGGTCCAAAATTATAGGCTTGAACGGCAGTCCAGATATCTACCCCCTTGCTCTGAGCCAGATAGAGGTTATCTGTTAGAGTTTGAATCCCTTGACGAATACTGGAGGCATTGTCATTGATGGTGTTGGTTGAGCCACTTGCAGACTCACTAGACTGCATGACATCCCCTTCTTTTCCTTTTGTTTCGGTATAAATCATGGCAAGCACCAACTCTTCATTGGCTGGAGTATCTTTTTCACTCAAGATTTCTCGAACCATGGGTTGGTAGGTCATGACTTGTTTAACATCCTGATGGATATGATAAGCTTTATATCCTGCGAAAAGGAAGACTGCTAGCACAAGCACTCTTCTTATAAATTTAAACATTATTTACTTTGAATATCCTCGATATTTTTGATTAAGATAGAGTAGGTTCCATTGTCATTTTGGATAAACTCGACCGATTCTGCGTCTTGATAGACGTTATTGGGAACGATGAGCTCGATTCCATTTGACAAGGAAAGCTTTTGGTTTTCAAATTTCTTGAGCTGACGACTGGCATCAATTTCATCGAACTGGACTGGTTCTGGTACGGCTTCCTTTACTTGGTCGATAAAGCTCAAACGAGCTGTCAGATTGTTGTCAAAAAGGTCATTAGCCAATTTCTCAGGAGACAACTCATTGTTTTCTTCAAGATTGTTGAAAATCGCTGATTTGACCTTGGATTGAAATTGAAAATCATCTGTGTTAAAAGATTCAGCAATTCTCTGGGCCGTTTTTTCCAGTTCCTTGATGGATTTTTTTGGCGAAATCTTAGGAGCAACAGCTAAGAGATTATCTGAAAAATAGTTCAAAAAAGTCCCATTGTACTTGATGCGTTTTTCGATGAGATGGTACTTGCGACTTTGAAGATTGACCACCAAGGCCTCATCAGCCCCCGTTCCAAATCCAGGAAGGTTATTCTGAGTTAGCTTGATTGGGTTATCAACTTCTCCACCAAGGTGAGTCAAGGTCTCACGTAGAGCAATTCGCAAGAAAGCAAAATGTTCAACGCCTTCTTTAGAAAACTGAACAAAAACCAAGTCATTGGTCTTGAGATTTTCAGAAATACTAAACTCCTTTTTCCAGAGATTAGCCAGTGTTACTGATGTCTCCAACAAATCGTCTGTGATGTGATTGAAGAAGGGATTTTCTTCTTCGAAAATCCCAGTCTTAGCTTCATCTGAATACACACGTTCGATTTTTTTGCGCAAGTATTCCTCGATTTTTGGAGTAATATTGAGAAACTTATCCGCTAGGAACAACTCCGTATCATCTGGGCTGAACTGATGGATAATAGCTTTCTTAATATAAATGTCCATAAAAGTATTAGTCCTCGTATAATGGGAAGGCATCTGTCAACGCTTTGACTTCACTTCTCACTTCTTCTAATACAGCTTCATTTTCTGCATTCTTAAGAGTTTTAATGATGAGTTCAGCCACTTTACGGCATTCTTCTTCACCAAATCCACGTGCAGTGATGGCTGCTGCTCCGATACGAATCCCACTTGTCTTGAATGGTGACAAAGTTTCGTAAGGGATTGAGTTTTTATTTAGGGTAATATTAACCTCATCCAGCAAGTTTTGAGCCACTTTTCCGTTTTCAACAACCTTAGTAACATCGACTAAGAAGAGGTGGTTTTCAGTACCGCCAGAAATGATACGGAAATCAGGGTCTTGCAAGAAGACAGCTGCCATAGCCTTGCTGTTTTTGATGACATTAGCAGCATATTCCTTGAAGGCTGGATCTAAAACTTCTTTGAATGACACAGCCTTGGCAGCAATAACATGCTCCAAAGGTCCACCCTGAATACCAGGGAAAATAGCTGAATTGATTTTCTTAGCAAGTTCTTCGTCATTAGTCAAAATCAAACCACCACGTGGTCCACGAAGGGTTTTGTGGGTCGTTGTTGTTGTGATATGAGCGTATGGAACTGGGCTTGGATGTAGACCAGCAGCAACCAAACCAGCGATATGAGCCATATCTACCATGAGCTTAGCCCCGACAGCGTCTGCGATTTCACGGAATTTTGAGAAGTCGATAATTTGAGAATAGGCTGAAGCACCTGCTACGATTAGTTTTGGTTTTACTTCTTGGGCTTGTTTCAAGATAGCATCAAAGTCCAAAAGTTCTGTTTCAGGATCCACGCTATAAGAAACAAAGTTGTAGGTTTGACCAGAGAAGCTAACAGGAGCTCCGTGGGTCAAGTGCCCACCAGCAGCCAAATCCATTCCCATAACCGTATCACCTGGCTCAATCAAGGCCATGTAAGCAGCACAGTTGGCTTGGCTCCCTGAGTGAGGTTGGACATTGGCAAATTTAGCCCCGAAAATTTCTTTCGCGCGTTCAATAGCTAAAGTTTCTACAACGTCTACCACATCTGTACCACCATAATAACGGCGTCCTGGGTAACCCTCGGCATATTTGTTTGTCAAGATAGACCCTTGAGCTGCCATAACAGCCTTGGAAACCACGTTTTCCGAAGCAATCAACTCGATATTGTTTTGTTGGCGTTCTTCTTCTTTGGCAATAGCATTCCAGAGATCAGCATCGTATGCTTTAAAATCGTCTTTATCAAAAATCATAGGTCTTCTCCTTTTTAGTGTGACTGGTCCTTTAGTTTGTTTTTACAAGGAAGAAAATAAACTAAAGAATGCGAATAAACCGTTTCTGCACTTTATCACAAGTATAACCAACTTTTTCATAAAATGCATGAGCACCCTGACGGTGATCGGCAGAATTTAAGCGGATAAACTCATAACCCCGTCTTTTTGCTTCTTGATCCAACCCTTGCAACAAGGATTTACCGATACCTCGCCCTTGTGCTTGAGGTGAAACCGCTAAGCCTAAGATATTAAATCCTGCTTTGGAATAAAGGGATTCATAAACTTCAGCATGGACATATCCAAGTAGGACATGGCTGGCTGCATCCTCATAGCCAAGTAGGAAATGATGGGAATCCTGAGATAGTCTAGCTAGTTGACTAGCTGTGTCCTCTGGACTAAAAGAATAACCCAAAGCCTCTTGGTTAATCTCACATATAGCATTCACATCTGTTGCTTGCAAATCTCTTAGCATCTCATTCCTCCTCAAAAGAAATCTCTGGCAACCGAGCAAGAATATCCTCTCGCTTAATGGCCCCTTGGCGCAAGATTTTCACCTTGTCTCCAGACAAATCCAAAATAGTTGAATCCTGTCCAGTTAGAAAAGCATCATCCTCCAGACCCAGAACCTCTTGGTCAAAATCCTCTAAAATTTGAGCAAAGGTCACTCCACTTGCCTGACCTGAGATATTGGCAGACGGACCAATCAAAGGACCTGTCTCTCGAATCAAATCAAGTGTAATGGGGTGACTCGGCATCCGAAATCCCACCGTTGCAAGACCAGAGTTGACCCAATAGGGAACTCGGTCATTAGCTTCGAGAATAATGGTCAAGGGACCTGGTAAAAAGGTTTCTACAAGTTTTTGTAGATAAGTTGGCTGTTTCTTTGAAAAGTGCAAGATGTCCTCTAGAGAAGCAACATTAAGATTGAGCGCCTTATCTCTGGGACGACGTTTGAGTTGGTAAACATGGTCGACAGCCTTTTCATCTAAGGCCTTAGCAAATAGGCCGTAAACCGTCTCTGTAGGCAAAACAACAGCTCCGCCCTTTTCCAACTCTTGTCTAATCCTGTCCATCATCAACTACAACCATCCTATCTTGACCAAATTGGTCCTTGAGTGTTCGTACCCGTTTTTCAGGAAGATGTTTCCTAAAAAGCGCAGGAACACTTTGACCTTGCTTGTATCCAATTTCAAGGTAAATCTTACCACCATCTGTGAGATAGTCTTTTGCATCTTCCGCAATTCTGCGATAAATAGCTAGGCCATCCTCATCTGCAAAGAGAGCTAGATGAGGCTCCGAATGTAAAACATTCAAACCGACCTCTGACTCATCTTCACGAGAGATATAGGGTGGATTGGATACAATTATATCATATTTTTCAGAAATTTCTGCAAAACAATCAGATTTTTTAAAAAATATATTAAGATTTTGATTTTTAGCATTCTCTGATGCAAGCTCTAAGGCATCTTGGGAAATATCTGCTGCTGTCACTGACCAATCTGGTCTATTTTTAGCTAATCCAAGAGCTATAGCACCACTTCCAGTCCCGATATCAAGAACTGAAAGGTTCGTCTCAAGATTTTCGGCTAGGATGAGTTCCACCAACTCTTCTGTTTCTGGACGAGGAATCAAAACCCGCTCATCTACTTTTAACTGCATTCCAAAAAAATCTGCGTGACCAATGATGTACTGTGCCGATTTGTGAGCCACTAACTGCTGGTAAATTTCTTCTACAAATTGTTTTTCTTCCTCTGTTACCTCTTGTTGAAGAGCAAAGACAAAGTCCGTAAAAGAGAGATTTTTTAAGCTACGATAGACAAAAGAGAGGCTTTCTGCTTCCTCTCCTTGTCTTATCAACTCTTCTTCAAAATCTGAAAATAATTGAGCTAATTTCATTATTTGTTTAATTCTTCTAATTTTTGTGTTTGGTCATAAAGAACCAAGGCATCCACAACTTCATCCAATTTACCAGACAAAATGGTATCTAGTTTTTGGAGAGTCAAGCCAATACGGTGGTCTGTGACACGGTTTTGTGGGAAGTTATAAGTACGGATACGTTCAGAACGGTCACCAGTACCGATAGTAGACTTACGTTCAGCGTCTTGTTCATCTTGAGCAATCTGAGCAAAATGGTCAGCAACACGGGCACGGATGATCTTCATGGCTTTCTCACGGTTTTTCTGCTGGGTACGTTCTTCCTGCATCTCAACCTTGATATTGGTTGGCAAGTGAACGATACGAACGGCAGTCGCAACCTTATTGACGTTCTGTCCACCAGCACCTGATGCGTGGTAGATATCAACACGAAGGTCTTTTGGATCAATATCGTATTCTACTTCTTCCACTTCAGGCATGACAAGGACTGTCGCTGTCGAAGTATGTACACGGCCTTGGCTTTCTGTCACAGGGACACGTTGCACACGGTGGGCACCAGACTCATACTTGAGTTTAGAGTATACAGATTGACCAGAAACCATAGCAACCACTTCTTTGAATCCACCGACACCATTCATAGAGGCTTCCATGACTTCAAAGCGCCAGCCTTGGGCTTCCGCATACTTTTGGTACATAGTTAACAAATCTCCAGCGAAAAGTGCTGCTTCGTCTCCACCGGCTGCTCCACGGATTTCAAGGATGATGTTCTTATCATCGTTTGGATCCTTTGGAAGGAGCAAGATTTTGAGTTTTTCTTCGTATTCTTCTTTTTCAGCCTTGGCATCTTTGAGTTCTTGCTTGGCCATTTCCTCCAAGTCCGCATCTCCACCTGATTCCTTAATCATCTCTTCGGCGTCAACGATGTTTTGAAGGACTTGTTTGTACTCACGGTAGGCTGTTACCGTATCACGAGTTGAAGCTTCTTCTTTTGAAAGCTCCATGAAACGCTTGGTGTCAGACACTACATCTGGGTCACTGAGCAATTCTCCTAATTCTTCATAACGGTCTTCTACAGCTTGTAGTTGATCATAGATGTTCATTTTTCTTCATTCTCCTTATTGATTTCAGGCGCAAAATAATGTTTTCGGCAGACTGAGATATAGGTTTCATTTCCACCGATCTGAATTTGTTCGCCATCATAGACTGGCACACCATCTTGAGTTCGCAACACCATAGTCGCCTTTTTCTTACAGTACTGACAGATGGTCTTGATTTCTTCAATCTTGTCTGCTAAGAGCAAGAGGTATTTTGAACCTTCGAACAAGTCATTGCGAAAGTCATTCTTCAAACCAAAAGCCATGACAGGTATGTCTAGCTCATCAACAACACGAGCTAGGTCATAAACATGGTGACGCTTGAGAAACTGGGCCTCATCGACCAACACACAGTAAGGTTTTTCAGGTAAGTCTCGGATATAACCAAAGATATCCGTCGTTTCCTCAATCGCAATGGCTGGGCGTTTCATACCGATTCGACTCGACACATAGCCAACACCGTCACGCGTATCCAGAGCCGAAGTCATAATCACAACTCCCTTTCCTTGCTCCTCGTAGTTATAGGCCACCTTAAGAATCTCAATCGTCTTACCAGAGTTCATGGTCCCATAACGATAATACAACTGTGCCATGCTTCTATTTCACGTCCATTTCTAAATTTTTGCTACATTCTAGTATATCATAATTTTCTGAAGCTTTAAACGGCAAAATGTGGTAAAATAGAAGAAATAAAAAACTAGTGGAGGAAGCTATTATGCCATTTGTACGCATCGATTTATTTGAAGGTCGCACGCTCGAGCAAAAGAAAGCTCTTGCTAAGGAAGTAACGGAAGCTGTTGTCCGTAACACTGGAGCACCTCAATCTGCCGTTCATGTCATCATCAACGATATGCCAGAAGGAACTTACTTCCCACAAGGGGAAATGCGTACCAAATAAGCTAGCTTAAGCAGAATTGCTTAGGCTTTTTCAATCTCCAAGTAGCATCCATTGAAGAAATAACCTAAATTTGTTACAATTTGAAGAGATGCTTGGATACATGTCCTAAGAAAAGAAATACAAAAGGAATTAGTATGATTACACGTGAATTTGATACCATCGCTGCTATCTCTACTCCACTAGGTGAAGGGGCTATCGGTATTGTCCGCCTGAGCGGAACTGACAGTTTTGCCATTGCGCAAAAGATTTTTAAAGGAAAAGACTTGAGCAAGGTTGCTAGCCACACTCTCAACTATGGTCACATTGTTGACCCTTTGACTGGTAAGGTCATGGACGAGGTTATGGTTGGGGCTATGAAGTCTCCAAAAACCTTCACTCGTGAGGATATTATCGAGATTAACACCCACGGTGGGATTGCAGTGACCAATGAAATTCTCCAACTAGCTATCCGTGAAGGAGCTCGGTTGGCAGAACCCGGTGAATTTACCAAGCGCGCCTTTCTAAACGGTCGTGTGGACTTGACTCAGGCTGAAGCGGTGATGGACATCATCCGTGCCAAGACAGACAAGGCCATGAATATTGCAGTCAAACAATTGGATGGTTCTCTTTCCGACCTCATTAATAATACTCGCCAAGAAATCCTCAATACACTTGCCCAAGTTGAGGTCAATATCGACTATCCTGAGTATGACGATGTTGAGGAAGCCACTACTGCAGTCGTCCGTGAGAAAACTATGGAGTTTGAGCAATTGTTAACCAATCTCCTTAGAACAGCTCGTCGTGGTAAAATCCTTCGTGAAGGAATTTCCACTGCTATCATCGGACGCCCCAACGTTGGGAAATCCAGTCTTCTCAACAATCTCCTTCGTGAAGACAAGGCTATTGTAACAGATATCGCTGGTACGACACGAGATGTTATCGAAGAATACGTCAACATTAACGGGGTTCCTCTCAAATTGATTGATACTGCTGGTATTCGAGAAACAGATGATATCGTGGAACAAATCGGTGTTGAGCGTTCGAAAAAAGCCCTTAAAGAAGCCGACTTGGTACTACTAGTACTAAATGCCAGTGAACCACTGACCGCCCAAGATCGCCAACTCTTAGAAATCAGCCAAGATACCAACCGCATTATTCTACTTAATAAAACTGATCTGCCTGAATCGATTGAAACTTCGGAACTACCTGAAGATGTCATCCGTATTTCAGTTCTTAAAAACCAAAACATCGATAAGATTGAAGAGAGCATCAACAATCTCTTCTTTGAAAATGCTGGTTTGGTTGAGCAAGATGCTACTTACTTGTCAAATGCCCGTCATATTTCCTTGATTGAAAAGGCCGTTGAAAGCTTACAAGCTGTTAATGAAGGTCTGGAACTGGGGATGCCAGTTGATTTGTTGCAAGTTGACTTGACTCGTACTTGGGAAATTCTCGGAGAAATCACTGGAGATGCCGCACCTGATGAACTCATTACCCAACTCTTTAGCCAATTCTGTTTAGGAAAATAAGAAAAATCCATGATCGTTCTTGCGGTCATGGATTTTATTGTCTTTATTAGTAATCTGGTCTAAGGACGCCTGTTACAGTTGCCTTAGTCGCCTCGTAGTCGCCATCTACGACAACCTTGATAATGCGTTTAGCATCTTCTTCTGGTGCTGGAACAAGAGGTAGGCGAGTTGGACCAGCTTCAAATCCCATGTAGTTCAAAACTGCCTTAACAGGTGCAGGACTTGGATAAGAGAAGAGGGCATTGACTTTAGGGATGAATTTACGTTGAATAGCTGCTGCTTTCTTCATATCGCTTTCTGCAATGGCAGTGAGCATCTCGTGCATCTCATCTCCATTTGTATGGGAGGCAACAGAAATAACCCCATCCGCACCAAGATTCATAGCATGGAAAGCGTCTCCATCCTCACCAGTATAGATCAAGAACTCTTCTGGCTTGTGCTCAATCAAGTAAGCCATATTTGCCAAGCTGGTACATTCTTTAACACCGATGATATTTGGATGGTCAGCCAAGCGAAGCATGGTTTCTGGAGTTAATTCCACTACTACACGCCCTGGAATGTTATAGATGATAATAGGCAAGTCAGAAGCATCTGCAATCACTTTAAAGTGCTGATACATGCCTTCTTGTGAAGGTTTGTTATAGTAAGGTACGATTGCAAGCCCAGCAGCGAAACCGCCAAAGTCTGCGACTTCTTTGACAAACTCAATTGAGTCTCGGGTATCATTGGTACCTACACCCGCAATCAAAGGAACACGTCCATTAACAATCTTTTGTACAGCCGCAAAGAGTTCCAACTCCTCATCGTGGGTCAAGGTCGGACTCTCAGCAGTCGTTCCAGCTAGAAGAATGCCGTCTGTGTGATGGGCCAATAAATGCTCAATCAAGGCTGGAATGGCATCAAAGTTGATGGAACCATCCTCATGAAAAGGGGTAATAAAGGCTGTGATGATTTTACACTCTTTTAAATCTTGATAAGACATGAGAAACACCTCTCTATTTCAAAGAAGGAGTTCATCTGAACTCCTAAACGATATGACTATTTTAATTCAAATTTCAACTCAGCTGTTGGACGAACCAATCCACGTTCGTGAAGCGTTTCTGCAATCTGAACTGAGTTCCAAGCAGCACCTTTGAGAAGGTTATCTGAAACAACCCACATGTGGATTCCTTTTTCTGCATCTAGGTCTTTACGGATACGACCAACAAAAGTATCACGCGAACCCACTGCATTGACGGCTTGAGGATAGATTTGGTGCGCTACGTCATCCTCAAGAACAGCACCCGGGAAGGCTGCGATAGCTGCTTTCACTTCTTCGATTGGAGCCACTTCTTTTGTTTCGATATAAACAGATTCAGAGTGAGCTGACAAGACTGGAATACGTACACAGGTTGCAGATACCGCAATGCTATCGTCTTCCATGATTTTCTTCGTTTCCTTGGTCATCTTCATCTCTTCGTATGTGTAGTCGTTGTCAGTGAAGACATCGATTTGTGGAAGAGCGTTAAAGGCGATAGGATAGTGTTTCTTATCACCACCTGAAGGCAAGATTTCCGCATGCAAATCACGTGGATTCACACCGTCATTCAAGACTTCACGAAGTTCACGTTGTGTTTCAAGGATCGCTCCCATACCAGCACCTGAGACCGCTTGGTAAGTTGAAACGATGATACGATCCAAGCCCCATTTTTGACGAACTGGCTCAAGAGCCACCATCATTTGGATTGTTGAACAGTTAGGGCAGGCAATAATCCCGTTGTGGGCATCAAGTGCATGAGCATTGACCTCTGGAACAACCAAAGGAACATCTGGATTTTGACGGAAATAAGATGTGTTATCTACTACTACCGCTCCAGCTTGAACTGCGTATGGTGCATACCTAGCTGATGTCGAACCACCTGCTGAGAAGAGTGCAATATCAACACCCTCAAAAGCTGTCTCAGTTGTCTCTTCAATCGTAATATCTTGGTCTTTAAATTTCAAAGTCTTGCCTGCTGAACGTGCAGAAGCAAGGTAACGAATTTTATCGATTGGAAGTGTTGATTCTTCCAACATTTTTATCATCTGAGCTCCGACAGCACCTGTCGCGCCGACTACAGCAACTGTATATCCCATAAATAACCTCTTTCGGAATTTTCTAAAAATTTCTATAATAGATGTATTATACTACTTTTTCCAGAAATTGAAAAGCATTTTTGGGTTATATTTTCTGAAAATTAAAAATCCCTAGTCATTGACCAGGGACTAAGAGGCATCTTCATGTGATGAGCAGGTTCACACAACTCATCAAGGTCCGCTCCTGCGTTATGACCTCCTTATGTTCAATAGTAGTCCGAAGACTACCTATCGACTCATCGCACCTACTATTCTACTAGATAGAGTCACTTTTGTCAACAGACAAAACTCTTTGCTTCATTTATACAGGTGCATAAGAAATATCTTTGAAAAATTTGGGGCAGACATAACAAAAACCCTTGTAAATCAGGGTTTTTTCGTCTCTATCATGCTAATTGCCGGGATTGAACCGGCGACCTCATCCTTACCATGGATGCGCTCTGCCAACTGAGCTAAATCAGCTTACCTAAAAAGTATACTATAGTTCCTAGTTCTTGTCAAGCGCTCTCTTTTAATTTTATGGAATGAAAAAAGCTAGATTTAGCAAGAATCTAGCTTATAAACTTCTTATCTTGTTAGATCAATTCGGCGTCCTAATTTTCCGATTAAAATAGCACCTACGATGAGTGATGCAAACTCACCAATCCCCGTAGAGAACCATGTAAAGAAGAATGGAGCTTCTGCAACAATATAGAGTTCTGCTGCAATGGTAATCATTGAAATAGAGAAGAGAATTGAAAAGAAGAAATGGTCTTTTCGAATCAAACCATTGAACAGATAGTCTTTCTTGTACTTGCTAAAGAGCCATACACCTAGACTTAGGAAAACTAGGGTAGAGCCCCCTCCGACAAAGACATCTATTGGACCAAAGCTAAAGAAATTTGCAATCATACAACCAATCGTCACACCGATGATATATTTTGGATTGTAAAAGGCCAAGAAATTCATCATCTCTGAAATACGGAACTGGTAGGCGCCGTAGCTAATGGCATTCAGTGGTGGGGTAATGGTCAAAACCACATAAATAGCAGCGACAATAGCGATATCTGCCATATCACGAACAGTTAATTTTTTCATGTTTTCTCCTTTAGCGGTTTCCCGCGTAAAATATGCTTGGTGAAAGAAGTTAAGCACCAAGGGTTGAGATTATCAACCTTACTAGTATAGCACAATATATGACATTATGCTATACTAAAACCATGAAAAGAATAATAAAGGCATTCTTCGATAACGAAATTCTCTCCTATCTATTTTTCGGTGCTGCTACTACTTTGGTTTCTATTTTATCGCGCTTGGTTATTTACCACATCAGCCACCAGGAAATCCTAGCAACTGCACTCGCAAATTTTATCGGGATTCTCTTTGCCTTTCTCACAAATGATACAATCGTCTTTAAACAAGAGAGAAGGAATTGGTCAACTCGGCTGGCTAAGTTTTTCTTAGCTCGTCTCTCTACACTTGGACTTGACGTTCTTTTAACTTATATCTTCGTTACAACCTTTCCTGATCTTATTGGTCAGTTTGTCGAATATAATATAGATAGGGTTAATACGGTTGAAACTATCTTAGCACAAATCTTGATTATTGTGCTTAATTATATTTTCAGTAAAATCTATATTTTTAAAAGGAGTAACCGACTTCCTTAAGCATCCAGGTTGCTTTTTGTCACAATTTAGGATATAATTAGTTAGAAAATTAGAAAAGGAAATTATGAAAATGTTAAAGGACCTAAAAGAATTCTTGCTTCGCGGTAATGTTGTTGACCTTGCTGTCGGTGTAATCATCGCCTCTGCATTTGGTGCTATCGTAACTTCACTCGTTAACGATATCATCACTCCACTTATCTTGAATCCAGCCTTGGAAGCTGCGAAAGTACAAAACATCGCTGAGCTTGCATGGAATGGTGTTACATATGGTAAATTCTTGAGTGCTATTATCAACTTTCTCGTTGTAGGTACTGTGCTTTTCTTCGTTATTAAAGCTATGGAAAAAGCGCAAAACCTTCGTAAGAAAGAGGAAGTGGTTGAGGAAGCACCTGCTGCTCCAACTGAACTTGAAGTTCTTCAAGAAATCAAAGCTCTTCTTGAAAAAAAATAAGACAAATAAAGGATCTAGCTTAAAGCTAAATCCTTTTTTCTTTACTCTTTTGGTAACTTCCCAGCCTTTTCTAGCATTTTCTTAATTAAGTACGGCATCTTCACATTTTCACGGCCTTTTTTCTCAATGAGTTTTTTGACAAATTCTGGCATCTGAAGGTCGTCTGTCTCCTCCATAATGTCCTTGGTAGTTGCTGAAGGCGCTAACTCATCAAAGGTTTCTTCTTCTGGGAGAAAAGCTTTAAATTCTTTGTCTTCATTGGCTCTTACAGTAGCAACTAAAGCGTCAATTAAACGGCTATCCGTATTGGGCATAGGTGGACGATGGTAGGTGACACCTATTTCTTGACACAAATCATAACATTCCACATCATTATCAAACAAGACTTCGATGTGCTCACTGATAAAGCTAATCGGGACAAAAATATAATGCTCTGGATGTTGCTTTTGATCTCGTAAATATTCTAAGACATCTGGCTTGATCCAAGGGATTCCAATATCGCTTTCGCTCTGCCAAGTATTGGTATACTGGTCTGTCATTAGGCCGAGTTGTTCAGCAATTAGCTTGCTATTATCAAAAATCTGGTCAATATAAGGATCTCCATAGTCTAAGGCAAAAATGGGAACACTGTGAGCTGAAAAGATTACCTTGAAAGATTCTTCTCCCACATGGTTTCGTAAAATTTTTCTAATCTCATCTGTCCAGAAGTCCAGCAAAGCCTGTTGTTGATACCAGTCCTTAATGACTAAAAATCGTATCTGCTGACTTTCCAGAAACTTTTCATATCCCATGACTGAGTAAAAGGAATAATGAGGTTCCAAAATCAAACAGATACATTCTTCGACACCATCAGTTTCCATCTGTTTGATCACATCTGGAATAAAGGGACGAGAAAATTTGTTGGCAAAATAGATACCGTACTCCTCCCCTAATCGTTCCTTGACTAAATTGACCTCCTCACGTGTAATCCGCTGCAAAGGCGTCCCACCGATAAGGACGTAGTTGTCATAGAGGGTCTGGATCTCGTGGTCTTGGGGTCTAACTCCACGACGAATGTTTGTAAAAAATTCTGATACTCCTTCAAAACTAATCTCCTCTGGAGATCCAAAGGTCATCATTAACAGGGCTTTTTTCATATTATCATCCTTATGATATTATTTTCACCATCCATTCTATCATGAAAAACAAAAATAGTAAACGCTTCCGACGTCTACTATTTCTTTTGTTCTTTTGTATTTCTATCTCGTCTTATGATTAGAATAATAACTATTAGAAGCAAAATGACAATGATAAGAAGGAGTAAGGTTAGGATATAAATCCAATGCGTTGGAATCCCTTGGTCAAAATAACGTGTTCCTACGCTTTCTCCACTTTTATCCTGTGCTGCTTTTACTGGTGCATCCGTTATTTTTGCTAAAAGAATATGGCGGCCGTTGGTAATATTAAGAAAACAGGTGCTTAATAAAACAATCTTGTCCGTTGAAGTCAAGGAAACATCTCGCTTGTACTTGGCTTTACTCAACAGATACTGATAATAGGCCTGGTGTTCCTCATCGTTGGAACTCAAGGTTCGGTAAATTTCCGTATCATAGGCATCCACTTCTAAAATCCCAAAAATCTCAAGACCACGTTCTCGACCATTATAGTAGATAGAACCATAGCGATGCTGGTCGAAGAATTCCTTATCAGCAAATTTCTTAATCTCACCGAACATAGCCCCTGAAGCCATAGAGTGACCGTAGATGATGGTATTAAAATCAGTAAAGTTGGGATTAAAGCGATAGTCGAGAAAAATTGATCCTGTTATCGTATAATCGCCAAAGGCATTGCGGTCAAGGTATTTGACATTATCCTGACTTTGTAGAAGTGGATAGTCCACCTTTGTCCCATCAAGGCTAATCCAACCGCAAACATCATGATTAAGCTGTTGCAGGGTTTCAAATCCTGTGCTCGAAGCATCCTTTTCAATAGGATTATAGTGATCATAGTCACTCGCTTCCACTCTCTGCCAACTAAAAAGAGCTACAAAAACACAGAAGAATACCAGAAACACGTTTTTAAATCGCGCTCTTTTTTGAACCGTCATCGGCACTCCTTTCTATGCGAGATTTCTTAAAAGGAAAGGAGGCGGGACAAAACCGCCTCTTTTCTATTCACCCTTAGTCAGTAAAAGGGTCTGCTTCTTGCATTTTTTTACTCTCTCTTCTACGACGTAGGATCAAATAGAGGACAAGGAGTAAGAAAATCAAGAGCAAGAACAATACAAACAAGATAAGGTACCAAATCCATAGTGGGATTGATGAGAGGAAACGTCCAAGAGACGAGTCATCAAAGACACTGTATGGGAATGGTTTTGATTTTTTTGTATGGAAAGTATTTTTAGGGACGGTGTCTGTAATCTTTGCGGCCACAATATGACGACCATTGGTCACATCGAGAAAACAGGTACTGAGTAGGATGATACGATCACTTGGTGAGAGTGAGATATCCCGCTTGTGCATGGCGACTGAGAGCAGGTGGTCTAGATAGGCCTGCTGACGGTCCTCACCCTGTATTCCTAGATCATAGATGTTAAAGTCATAGGCATCGACCTCCAACATCTCAAAGATCTCGAGCCCTTTTTCCACACCATTGTAATATATACTACCGTAACGATGCTGGTCAAAAAATTCCTGATCAGCAAACTTAGCCACATCACCAAACATGACCCCGTTTTCTACGTGGTGCCCGTAGATAATGGTATTAAAGTCTTCGAACTTGGGATTATTTCGTGCATCGAGAAAGATAGCGCCTGTCGCTGCAAACTCACCTTTGGAGTCCTTGTTGAGATACTTTTCATTGTCCTTGGCTTGGACTAAGGGATAGTCGATATTGGTACCATAGACATTGATCCAACCGAGGACTTCGGGATTGAGTTCTTGGAGTTTGCTGAAGCCTGAAAAGCTAGCTAGCTCATCCTGTTGCGTCGTAACAGGTCGATAAGCTTCGTACTCACTTGACGAAGCCAAGGAGTAGACTTGGTTGGAATCCCAAAGGGCATAGAAACCAAAGAGAAAGATCAAAGCTGCAAAAATGAGCAACAAGTGATTGATCGTCCCATCTACAGCAAGAACGAGACGCCTAGACAGACTCTTTTTTGGCTTCTCACGCTTGGTTTTCATCGTCTATCCCCCAACCGTTTAGGCTTCTCTACGTTTTTTAGACAAGACAACAAATCCAGCTAAACCAAGACCAATCATCAAGATGAATGGAAGGTTATCAATCAAGAGACCAGTAGGAGTCACGTCATTAATTTTGTTGGTAACGGTGTTGTTGTTTGTTTTTTCACCAAGAAGGATATTCTCAACTTTATAATCTTGACCCAATTGTCCAGCCGCACCATTAGTTGATGTCCCGTTTGTCAAATATACTGATGATGCTGTATATCCTGGAACGCCAGTTTCTGTTACTGTGTATTTTGATCCCGCTGGTAATTGAGTGACTGTGAATGTTTCACCATGTTTCAAAGTAAAATCATAATCAACCGACTCTGATGCAGCAACAACAGCTAACTCATGTGATGCATTCCCATGTTGAACAACAATATTTTTTATTGGTTCTGCTGCAGTTTTATTTGTTGATGGAAGTTGAATACGAATATGGAAGTGGAAATCTTTTGTTTTATCCCCTGAGGCTCCGTCGACTTTTTTAGTAATTGTTAATGCGTTTGCAGTAGGGTCTACTTTACTAGGATCATCAGGCTTAGGGTCTCTGCTAGCATCTTTTGTATAGGTGTTGTCAAAGAGATTATAAACCCCTGTTTCACTCGGTTGAACCTTTGCTGTGTTGGATTGTTTATTTTCTTTGAAGTATACTGATGAAATATAGACACCACCATTGGCTTTATTTTTGACAATAACATGCATTTCATATGTGCGCTCATCATATCTCATTGCATCAATTTTTTTACTATCTTTTTCAATGGCTGTCCAACCTGATTTATCTTCTCTGACATCATAAACATATTCTCCGGCATGTTTATATGTTGTGTTGCCAAAAATATTTTCAGTCGTTTTTTCGATTTTATCATTTACTTGATTATCTGTTTTAGAATAAGTAACTGATATATCTGGGATATTCACTCCTTTCTCATAAGGAGCTCCATTAGAGGATGTACCAGACTTTTCAGTAAATTTAAAAGTAAATGTCGCATTCGGTGTTGTAATACCTTGTGCAATATTCAAGGTTTTTCTAATTTTCACAACAGCATTTGCTTCACCAGTTGCCATTGTTGTTGCTGAAGTATCATCCGCAAAGGTCGGAACACCTCTGAATACCGACAAAGCGGTTATAGCTGCAATACTTGCAGTGAATAGCTTTTTAAAGAATGTTTTTTTCATGATTATTCCTTTTGTTTTTTTATTTTCTTTTTTCATTATGATCATCAAAAGCCTCGTCTTCTAATGACTGTTACAACTTTGCCTTGAGTATCCTGTATAGGGATGGTTCCAAAAGCACGACTGTCTACAGCCGTTGTTCGATTGTCCCCGAGGACAAAGAGTTGTCCTGCTGGGACTTTCATCGGGAAGGTTGCCCCTTCCTTATAGAGCAGCGTTTCTTTGTAGATATCTTGCTCTTGTTGAGGAGAACCGTTGATGATGAGACCATTTTCGTTTATATCGATTGTACTTCCTTCGGTTGCGATGACACGCGCCACTCTTTCCTTGCCTTTATAACTATAGACTAGCAAATCACCAATCGAATAGCGTTTATCCAACCTATAATAGACGACCAGGTCGCCATCTTTTAAGGCTGGCTTCATGCCATCGTCATTGTATCTTAATAGTCCAAAGACGAAAAAGTAAAGGGTGGCTAGTACAAATCCAACCATCAGAAGTTTACTGACTAAGTATAGGATATCTCCCCAGACACTCGGCGGAGACTTATCCCGATTGACTTGCGTTACTGGTTTCTTATGTTTCTTTTTAAGCAGCATCACTTCCTCCTATTCACCACAAGGTGACCAAGTAAGATGATAAAGAAGATTCCTCCTAGAGGAAGAACAACTCCAAGCATGAGAGTGCTACTCAAGAAGTCAATTCCCGTTTCAGGTACGCTGTTTTTATTATTCGTGACTGTCGCAGACTTATCCCCATCAAGCTTGCCTTCTTTATTTTCATAAGAAACCCGATATCCACGAGACGAACTTGCTTCTTCTTCGATACTGTAACGAGCATTTAGAGGAAGGTCAAGAATCTTAACAGTTTTATCTTTCTTTAGATCGACTGTCGCCTTACCATTTGTAAATTTCAGGGTTGTTTTTTGATTATTTACTATTGCACTATACGATCCATTCAATGGTTTATTTTGCGCATCCTTTACGTTAATGGTAATCTTAAAGGATTGCAGAAGATTAGCAAAGGCACCTGTAACTTTTTTTGTAACTGAAAGTGTCGGAAGTCTGTGGTTGGTGACGATTGTTTGAACATCCTCTGACAAGGTCCCCTCTTGTTTTTCATAGGTAACATGATATCCCGCTCTAGATGTCTCTACTTCTTCTACCTTATAGTGGGTATCACGAGGCAGGTATTTGAGGACAGTTTCCTGACTATTTTTGAGAGAAATCTGCGCTTTCCCATTAGTCACTATTGTATTCCCAAACTTGCCGTCAATCGGATTGCCATCCTTATCTGAAAGGGTAACATTAATTGTGAAAGATTTATTAGGTGATTGTTCCCCTTCTAGGATTTTCTTTATGGTGAGGCTTGGAAGCTGTCGGTAAATAACTTTGAAGGATGGTTTCTCTTTCGTACCTGTATTTTGAACTTCGACTGTGTATCCCGGAGCGTCTGGTGCTTTCAGTTCGTAGTCATATCCCTTGGCTACCTTTGCAAAACTAGTATTTTCAGTAAAACTATTCGTTTGAACTGGACTAGTGACCTTTCGATAGGAATCCTTTGTACTTCCATCTTTCTTTTGGTTTAAGTTTAATTCGACACTAGGTGGACGATTTGCTGATGGATTTGATTTCCCATCCACACCTTTCCACTCAACTTCAACCGGAACTGTCAATGGATCTGACGGCTTGAAAGTGGGCTTCTCAGAATAATCTTTTGTCTTGGTATGTGAGGTCCCAATACCATAGGAGTAGGTAACACTAGCTCCCTTGTTGGAGTAGAGTTTAGTAGCATCGGCCCCTTCGGCATCACCACTAGTCAGTGTCTTATCACCCGCAATCGCATCAAAGGCCTCTTGGGTAGAGGTGACAGTAAACTTGAGAACGTACTTGGCATCATCCTCTAAAGTATAGCTCGGATTAAACTTGGCTGTTACTTCCACTAAGCCCTGTTCGTTCTTCTTACTCTCAACCGTAACTTGATTAGTTATCAGCTCTTCCTCATTACCATCCTTGATTTTGACGACACGAAAACCTGAAGAACCATTAGGTAATAATTGAACATATTTGGATAGTACATCCTTAATAGTCACATGGTGTACGCCTAAAGGTAGAATTTTATCAGTGATGTCTTTAAATTTTTGTTGCAAGTCATTTTCATTATTTGCAGAAAATATTTCGTTAGGAATATTGGGATTATATTGCCCTATGTATGATTTAATATTGGAAATACTGTCTCTATTATTAGTATACCTAAACTTAATCGAGTAAAATCCATCAATTCTAGGTGCTAAGCTTGATGAAAGCCCTAATACGAATTGCTTGAGATAGTCATTAAACCAGTCGGGAGCTGTTTCTGTTTTAGCATCGATATTATTCCAGTTATATATTGTATATCCTTGATTATCGTAATACATATTAGCGAAACCATCTGATAGTAAAATAACAACCTTTTTCGCATTGCTTCTCGCATTATTAAGGAGTGTATCTGCCTCCCACAAACCAGCTCCAATGTTTGTTCCAGTACCAATTCCTTGAGAAGCATTTTGAGGTATTGACATGTCATTTACTGAAGATATTGCCGCATTTCTATCACTACTCCATCCTAAAATTTGTTTAGAATCATCATATTTAGCAGCCCAACTATAATATCCAGCAAAGTCATCTGGCCACCTATAATATCGGCGCAAATTATAATTGTAACTTTCATATTGATTATCTATCTTTCCAGCAAAACCAACTATAGATAGACGGTTTTGAGAATTAGAAAGAATTGTATCAATTAAACCTTTTTGATTATTTGTGCCACGAAGTGTGTTTTTTAACGCTTCAATCCTACTGATGTATCTTCCACTAGAGTAAGACCACACATCTTGATTTTCCATACTTCCTGAAAGATCGGCGACTAGGACAACATCCAAGGGTTCTGACTGGGTCTCCGTCCCCAGTTTAGATGTGATATCCAGTGACAATTCATACTGGTCTTCCTGCCCTGATATCGGAGTAATCGTTTTGCGAAGGGTTGTCTGAGGTTCGGTTGTTGAATCTGCATGTAAAGAATTAATCGGTGCACACAAAAAAAGAATAGCTAGAAAGATAACTAAACGACTAGTGAAACATTGAATTTTCTTAAAATCATATTGAATGTTCATGCTATCTCCCTTACTAGAATATGTTTAAATCTGTTACTATATAAATCTGAAACATCCATAGGTTAATTATATAATAATGTTGAACTCATGTCAATCAATGTGTTTGAAAACATGTTATTATAAATCGCAAAAAAGTATGATTCTTCTTTGTTTTTCAATGTTTTCTGTGGTAAAATGGAAAAAATAGTAAAAAATTTCATAAAATAAAGATGCATATATTTTATTCTAATTGTTCGAAAATTTCTTTTGAAAGTCTTCTGAATTTGAATTATTATATTTTTTCAAAATTCATGAAATTTCTCAAATCATATTTTTCCGAAGTTTTGCATTCTATTTTATGATAAAAAAAGGAGTTTTTATGTCTTATCCGAACCTTTTGGAACGCTTTTTAACCTACGTTAAGGTCAACACGCGTTCTGATGAACACTCTACTACTACTCCAAGTACGCAGAGCCAGGTAGATTTTGCGACCAATGTTCTTCTTCCTGAAATGAAACGTGTCGGCCTGCAAAATGTTTACTACCTACCAAATGGTTTTGCTATTGGGACCTTGCCAGCTAATGATCCGAGCTTGACACGTAAGATTGGATTTATCTCCCACATGGATACAGCTGACTTTAATGCTGAGGGTGTTAATCCGCAAGTCATCGAAAATTACGATGGTGAAGCTATCAACTTAGGTGATTCTGGATTTAAACTAGATCCGGCTGACTTTAAGAGTCTTGAGAAATATACAGGCCAAACGCTTATCACAACTGATGGCACGACCTTGCTGGGGGCTGATGACAAGTCAGGGATTGCTGAAATTATGACTGCTATCGAATATCTGACTGCTCACCCTGAAATCAAACACTGTGAAATCCGTGTCGGTTTTGGACCAGATGAAGAAATTGGTGTCGGTGCTAATCAATTTGATGCAGAAGACTTTGATGTTGACTTTGCCTATACTGTTGATGGCGGTCCGCTAGGTGAGCTTCAATACGAAACTTTCTCAGCAGCTGCTGCTGAACTCCATTTCCAAGGGCGCAATGTTCACCCTGGTACTGCTAAAGGACAGATGGTCAACGCTTTACAGTTAGCGATTGATTTTCATAATCAACTTCCAGAGAATGACCGACCTGAACTGACAGATGGTTACCAAGGTTTCTATCATCTTATGGATGTGTCAGGTAGTGTCGAGGAGGCGCGTGCAAGCTACATCATTCGTGACTTTGAAAAGGATTCCTTTGAAGCACGTAAAGCAGCTATGCAGTCTATTGCTGACAAGATGAATCAAGAACTTGGGAATGATCGCGTGACCTTAACTCTGACCGACCAGTACTACAATATGAAGGAAGTCATTGAGAAAGACATGACGCCTGTTACCATTGCTAAAGCTGTTATGGAAGATTTAGGGATCACGCCTATTATCGAACCAATCCGTGGCGGAACAGATGGCTCTAAGATTTCCTTTATGGGTATCCCAACTCCAAATATCTTTGCAGGTGGTGAAAACATGCACGGACGTTTTGAATACGTCAGCCTTCAAACTATGGAGCGTGCGGTGGATACCATCATTGGCATTGTATCTTATAAAGACTAAAAAAGACGAGGTAGCTCAGCTACTTCGCCTTTCTTTTTATTCGTTTGGTTGAGCATTTGGCTCAGACTCACTTTGTGCTTGCTTTTCTGTTGGTTGAGAAGCAGCTGTTTCACTGTCTTTCTCGGACTTAGATTGGCTATCAGTTTCACTTGCTTTTGAACGGAGTTCCTGGTTCAAGCTAATGATTTCTTTAGCTAGAGTGAGGAGACCTTCTTTATCACTGCTTTTGGCTGCAAGTTGATCAAATAGGGCATCAACACGTTCAAAGTCAGCATCTGTTCCTTTGTTATCCTCTAAGTACTTGTGAAGAGAGAGCAAGACATTATAGAGTTTTTGGTAGATGATCACCGTTTGTGGATCTTGTTCCGCTTCTTTTTTCTCTCGTTGGATAGTCGCTGCAATACGATTCAAGAGATCCTCAAGTTGTGTTTTAGCTTCGTCAAGGTCTGCATTTTCCTTTTCAGTAGCCGCTTTGATATTAGCTGCTTCTTCAGCTAGGGATTGTTTGACACCATCTTCTTTGACACGTGCTAGGAGTTGGGCAGCTTTAGTTAGGAGAGCATCCACTTCTTCCTTCTTAACATGGCTAACCCGCTCTTCTGGCATAAAATCACCGTAGAGTTCTTTTAGGAATTCATAGATGGCTGTCTTAGCAGTTTGACTATCTACTTTTTCCGTATCTAGAATAGTCTTACCAGCTTTTGTAGATACGGGTTCTTCTTTGAGAGCTTCTTCTACTTCTAGCTTAGTTTGGTAAATAGTTGGGAATAGCTTGTTCAAGTCGGTTGCTTTGAGGAAAGATTGTGACTGGTAAAGTTCCCATGTCAACTTGGCAACACGGTTCCGAAGTTCTTCTCTCAAACGACCATCAGACACATGTTCATAGAAATACTTGATGTACTCTACTGTTGTAACCCCGGTCCGATCTCGGAAATCTTGCAAGGCCTGCAGTTTCGCTTCAATGGCAGCCAACTCTGTCTCATCCTGTGCTAGTTTTGCTTCCTGCAAATGTACCAAAAGATCTTTCTTAGGCAAGCCATAAGTATCTGTATCCAATGTATTGATCTTATCTACTAGAGCTTGGTACTTCTTATCTAAAGGTGAAGTTTCAACCGGTGCCACACTTTGATCCACATGGATATACTGTTTATCAAAGAGATCCAAGGCTGCTAGGTATCCAGCAGTTGAGTTTGTTGCCAGTTTTTTCATATTTTCGGTGAACTGCCCCAAAGCAAGTTCAACACGTCTCTGCATGATTGGCTGGTCTTTGTAGAGACTTCTGCTATCTGCTAACAGTTGATCCACTTTAGATAGAACAGTTTGTTCATCAAATGCTCCAGGTTGATAGGTCGATTGTAGGGCCGGAATCTTATTTTTCAAAGCTACTTCATAGCCCTTAGTTTGAACCTTGATGTAGTGATTGTGGTCTCCGTGAGGAATCACAAAACTACCATTTTCTACTTGCAAACTATAAGGAGACACCCCATCACGTAGGGCAGTCGTATAAAGTTCATTTAGGAAATCCAGTTCTGGATTTCCAGTTTGGAGAGGAATACGAACATGTTCTTTTCGAACGGCATAGGGATGGATATGGGTTGGATCATAGGCTTGATCCGGATTTCCAAAGACAAAGAATCCATTTGAAATACGAATCGCTTCGAGCGGAACCCCGTAGGTCTGTGAGATATACTTGATTTTTTCTTCATCGCTAGCATCTCTTGAGAAACTTTCCACAGTCTTTGCAAGTGGTTGAACGTGCTGCGGCTGATGATTTTCTTTCAAGTGATCTTGGGCAGCTTTGATTTGGGCTGCAGTCAAGTCCTTCTTAAAGAAATAATGAGCGTGATCTCCATGAGAAACTACAAAACCTTGCTCATCTTCACTAATAACACGGTCAGCTGCAAAACCATGATCATGTTCTTCACCGTGATGATGGTCATGCTCCTCTCCATCATGTTCATGATCTTCATGGTTGGTATCCTGACTTCCATGGTCACCGTCTTGGTCATGAGGATGTTCTGGTTGAGCTGGATGTTCTGCTGGTTTGCTTGGATTTTCCAAAGGTGTTGGCTTCCCACTGTCGCTATTTAAAGGAATCATACGAGCAATCTTTTCTTCCAAAGCAGAAAGCTTTGTATATGGAATAAAATGATAGTGATTTCCATGAGGAATCGCTACGCCACTCGGTGTTCTACTTGAAATCTTAGCAGGATCAAAAATCAAGCCATCTGATTCAGCATAACGTTGAGTGCTTGGAAGAGCATAGAGCTGTTGCAATAGACTCTGAAGACTCTCAACTTGATTACTTGGTGCTTCAGCCTGTTGACTTGGGTTGGTAGTTTGACCAGTTTCGTTTGGACTAGGACGATAGTTAGTCACACTTGCTTGTTTTCTAGTTCCAGAGAGGTAGGCTTGGGCAGCAGCCAATTCGCTAGCAGACAAGGAACTCTTTGGAATGTAGTGGTAATGTCCACCATGAGGAACGATATAAGCATCACCAGTATCTTCTATAATATCAGATGGATTAAAGATGTAGCCATCATCTGTAGTATAACGACCTTGAGATTGAGCAAGCGCCACTGCACTGTTAGAAGTTGGTGCATCATGAGTATGACCTTGTTTTTGGCGCTCAATTTCGTCCTTCGTACGAATATTATCAGCATGAGCCGCATCTTTAAGGTAGACATAATACTTGCCATCCACCTTGATAATATAACCACCTTTGATTTCGTTGACAATGTCAGCGTCTTTCAGTTGATAATTGGCATCTTTCATCAAAAGCTCTTCGCTGAAAATCGCGTCAAAAGGAACTTTCCCATTGTAATAATGGAAATGATCACCGTGTGAAGTCACATAACCTTGATCGGTGATTTTCACGACAATTTGCTCAGCCTGAATATCTTCTTTTTTGCTAACTTGATCTGGTGTCTGGGTCTCTGTTTTTTGAGAGTCTTGCTTCCCATCAACATAAGACACACGATTATTATCTTTGTTTCCTTCTAGCTGGTGTCGGTTCAGTGTATAGATGCAAAGACTCAGGGAAAGGACTAAAGCCGATCCTGCTGCAAGATATTTTTTCTTAATTTTCATAATCTCCTCATTTTAATTCTTCTGCAAGAACATTCATATTTTCTTCTAGATTTTCTAAGTAAGTTTTGTCATTTTCAGGGTCTGCTTCCAAAGGATTGAGAGTTTTCAGACTAACTCCTGTTGATTTGACTAAGGTTTCAGCAACTTTAGAGGACGCATTGCTCTCAGTAAAGATGGTTTTGACATTATAAGTTTTGACAAATTCTTGGATTTCTGTCAACTGTCTCGGACTTGGCTCTTGTTCAGGGGAAATCCCTGCTATACCAAGTTGTTTCAATCCAAACCGTTTAGCGAGATAAGAAAAGGCTGTGTGTTGCGTAACAAAGGTCTTTTGACTCGCTTTTTCAAAAATAGGCTGGTACTTCTTAGTCAATTCTTGGGATTTAGTAATAAAGTTTTTAGCATTCTTTTGATACGTTTCCTTATTGGCACTATCAAGTTCCGAAAGTTTGTCTGCAATAATCTGTGCCTCTTCACCTGCTTTTTCTGGATCTAACCAAGTGTGAGGGTCGTAGAGTGTTTTTTCATCGATGCCGTCACCAGCTTCAACATCTTCCAAACCTGGTACACGCTCCAACGTCATTCCTTCAGAAGCTTCTAAAACCTTAACTTTTGAGTTTTTTAAGTTTGGATCTAGACTTCCCGCCCAAGATTCGAGCGTATGAGAATGGTAGACAAAGACATCCGCGTCATAGATAGCAGCAATGTCATTTGCTGACGGTTCAAAGGAGTGAATCCCACTACTTGACTGAATCATCCGTACGTCATTCAAGTCACCTGATACCTCTTTGACCATGGCATAGATTGGGTAAAAACTTGTTACAATCTTCATTCCTTTTGCTTCTTGTTTTTCTTTTTGACTACATGCTCCTAAGACAAGAACCAAGAGACCTACCACTAATAATAGAAATGTTCTTTTTTTCATTGTTACTCCTTAACTAGTATTTAACCATTCAATTAACTAGTAAATAGTTTATCTTTATTTACACTATATGTCAAGATATTTTACATATTTTCATGAAAAAAATGAGAACTAGAACTTACATTCTGTTCTCATTTTCGATTTTAACTTTTCTAGTTCTCCTATCCTGTTTTTAGGATCTAGAAAATGCTACTACCTTTACTTGCTCTCCTTTAATAAAGCCAACAACTTTTCAGCTTCAGCCATAATGGTATTGTTATCCTGAGCACCAAATAGCAGGTTATTTTTTAAGCCAGTGAGAGTTTCTTTGGCATTGGACTTGATAATGGGGTCTTGGATCTTTGCAAGTAGCTCTTCAGCCTCTCTCAACTTCGCTTCAACCTTTTCAGTCTCGACCTGAGGTTCTTCTGGTTCCTCTGGTGATTCTTCCTCCGGCTTCTCAGTTGGTTTTGGAGATTCTGGTTTCTCACTTTGAGGCTTCTCTTCGCGAGGTTTTTCTTCCTCAGGTTTGTCTGTCCGAGGTTTCTCCTCTGATGGTTTTTCCGTTTGATTGGTATCAGCTTGACCGTTTTGGTTTCTTTGAACATGGTCACTTGCATTTCCCCAACCACTATCTGAATGCGGACGTTCGTTTGGATGTTCGACATAGTACTTGACAGTCGCAAAGAGATCCTCTAGACTATAACCCTTAGGTGCCTCATAAAGTCCTTCGTCAAACCACTCAAATTTGATGTTATGGTAATGATCATAATGAGGAATGATTAAACTACCGTTTTTAACTTCCACGGTATGTTGGAGATTGTAAGGCATACGATCAAGCGGCACCTTCTTAGCTGCTTTCACGCGGTTGTAGATAGCTTCTGCTCCTTTAGCTTCAGTATTTCCTGGATTCTGATGGTCTGTTGAAGGAGGAGTCAAACCTTTCTCTTTAGCATAAGCCTGGGCTGCCGCTCTTTCGGCTTCAGACAAACTATCTTTCTTAATCCAATGACTATGGGTCATATGCGGAGTTACATATGCATCCCCCTCATCACTGGTGATATCATGAGGATCAAAGATATAGCCATCTTCTGTTGTATACTTGCCTGCCAACTTGGCTACCTGAATCTCATCATCAGTGTAGGTAATTTGCGCATTTGGTTTTCCTAGACGCTCTGGATGACGAATCGGCGCCAGAAAGGCCAAGATATCATCCACCAACTGGACTTTATCACTTGAGGCATCATTGAGACGTTCCAACAGTTTATCTAATGCATCAAAATCAGCTTGGCGCCCTCTATTATCAAGTAAGTCTTGATGAATTTTTGCTAGTAAATCATAAGCCTTATTGTAAAATCCTCGATCACTAGACGAGAGGTTTGTTTTCTTAACTCCTAGCTTATGAACTAAACTTTCTTGCTTGGCTAGTTTACCATCAATGGCTGCTGCTGTTTCTGCTGAAAGTTCCTTGGCAGGAATATAACGTGAGATTCCATTCTCCTCAAATACATAGCCATCAGCTACTTTTCTAACCGCCTGTTTGACCAATTTTTCGTCAATTGGATTGCTTGGAGCTGGTTGAGGATTTGGTGCAGGTTGCGGAGTCGGTTGTGGACTTGGTTGTTCTGGTCTTGAATCCGGCACCCAATGGTTCGAACGATAGCGAAGTGGGATGATGCGAGCGATTCGTTCTTCCAATTCAGACATTTGTTCGTAAGGGATGAAATGGTAATGGTTTCCATGAGGCACAGCAACTCCTCTGGCTGTTCGACTTGTAATCTGCGCTGGGTCAAAAACAAGGCCATCAGATTCTACGTGTCGTCGACTGAGTGGCAAGGCATAAAGTTGTTTCAGAAGGCCATCAATATCCTCATCACTTTGATTGACTTGACTGTTAGTGTTGCTGTTGTTGGTTGTGTTCGTATAGCTATAGCTGTTGCCTTGATTATTATAGGATGGGGTCCATCTATCTACATCGCTGCTAGCACTGTTGTTATTGGTACGGCGATAAGTAGGCGTATTTGATTGACCACTTCTACCAGATAGGAAGGCTTCTGCTGCAGCCAATTCGCTGGCTGATAACTCACTCTTAGGAATGTAATGGTAATGGTTCCCATGAGGGACGATATAAGCATCACCAGTATCCTCAATGATATCAGAGGCATTAAAGATATAACCATCATCTGTGGTGTAGCGTCCCTGTGAACGTGCCAAGGCTACCGCACCATCGTTTGCTGAAGTTCCTCCTTCACGATGCTGACTATGCTCTTGTTTTTGTCGATTGATTTCTTCTTTCGTACGGACATTATCCGCATGGGCCGCATCCTTAAGGTAGACATAGTATTTCCCATCTACCTTGATGACATAACCACCCTTGATTTCACTGACAATATCCTCATCTTTTAGTGTATAGTTTGGATCCTTCATCAGCAACTCTTCACTGATGATAGCGTCGTAAGGAACCTTACCATTGTAATAATGATAGTGGTCACCGTGTGAAGTGACATATCCCTGGTCTGTAATCTTGATGACGATTTGTTCGGCATTGATGCCTTCTTTTTTGCTGACCTCATCAGGAGTCAGATTCTCTGTTTTTTGCACAGCCTGTTTTCCATCAACGTAAGACACACGGTTATTTTCTTTGACCGTTCTGGCTTGATACAGTCCCAACTCGTAAGAGCAAACACTTAAAATTAAAGCTGCCGCAGAAGCAGCAAGGTATTTTTTATTAATTTTCATCGAAACTCTCTTTCTTTTTGATATTTCTAGTTGCAATTCATTTCTAAATTGCAGAAACTCCTCTCTAAAAGTTAACTGGTTAATAGTTTACTCCTAAATTTTCAACTTGTCAAGAATTTTATGAACCAGTTAATGATTTTTTTGTTTTCTACACTATCTTCTATCTGAACAGTCTGATTTGAGAATCCTATATTGAAAATCAATCACCAAATTTTTAAAACAAAAAATCCCTGCAACTGAGTTGCAAGGACCTTTCAATTAATCAAAGTCAACGTATTCTTTTTGAAGTTCAAGAACTTCTTCCATTGTTGAGCATTCTGTAAGGGCACGGTTTGCGTACTCTTCCATCTTAGCTGTGTCGAGTTTCTTCATCAAGCTACGTGTACGAAGGACAGATGTTGCTGACATAGAGAACTCATCTAAGCCCATTCCGACAAGAAGTGGAACAGCTTTTTGGTCACCAGCCATCTCACCACACATACCTGCCCATTTACCTTCAGCGTGAGCTGCTTTGATAACGTTGTTAATCAAACGTAGGATTGATGGGTTATATGGTTGGTAAAGGTATGAAACTTGCTCATTCATACGGTCTGCTGCCATTGTGTATTGGATCAAGTCGTTTGTACCAATTGAGAAGAAGTCAACTTCTTTTGCAAATTGGTCTGCAAGCATTGCTGCTGCTGGGATTTCGATCATGATACCAACTTGGATATTATCCGCAACTGCAACACCTTCAGCAAGAAGGTTTGCTTTTTCTTCGTCAAAGACTGCCTTCGCTGCACGGAATTCTTTCAAGAGCGCAACCATCGGGAACATGATACGCAATTGACCGTGTACAGACGCACGAAGAAGAGCACGGATTTGTGTGCGGAACATAGCATCTCCAGTTTCAGAAATAGAGATACGAAGGGCACGGAATCCAAGGAATGGGTTCATTTCATGAGGCATATCGAAGTAAGGAAGTTCCTTATCTCCACCGATATCCATTGTACGAACAACAACAGGCTTACCGTTCATTCCTTCAAGTACAGCTTTGTATGCTTCGTACTGCTCGTCTTCTGTTGGGAAGTCTTGAGAATCCATGTACAAGAACTCTGTACGGTAAAGACCAACAGCTTCGGCACCGTTGACATTGACACCTTCAACGTCTTTTGGAGTACCGATGTTAGCAGCCAATTCAAAGTGTTTACCATCAGCAGTTACTGTCTTAGCATCTTTCAAGAGAGCCCATTCAGCTTTTTGTTTCGCATAAGCTTCACCAGCTGCCTTGAATTCTGCCGCTTGCTCATCAGTTGGGTTGATAATCACTTCACCAGTGATACCGTTAACAGCAAGGATATCACCATCTTTAACAATTTCAGTGATGTTGTTTGTACCCAATACTGCAGCTATTTCAAGTGTACGCGCCATGATAGCTGAGTGGCTCGTACGTCCACCGATGTTGGTTACAAAAGCTTTTACAAAGTTTTTGTCCAATTGAGCTGTATCTGAAGGAGTCAAGTCATGCGCAATCACGATCACTTCTTCATTGATAGAAGCTGGGTTTGGCAATTTCTTACCAAGGAGATTTGCCAATACACGTTTCGTCACGTCGCGGATATCCGCTGCACGTTCTTGCATGTATGGGTTGTCTTCCATACCTTCAAAGATAGTGATAAACATGTCTGTCACTTCTTTCAGACCTGCTTCTGCATTCACTTTCTTCGCACGGATTGTTTCCTTAATTTGGCTGATCATTTCTGGGTCAGCAAGAACCATTAAGTGAGCGTCAAAAACTTGAGCAGCTTCTTCACCGAGCGTACCTACTGCTTTCTCACGAATAACAGAAAGCTCGTCTTGTGATGCTTTTAGAGCGGCATCAAGGCGAGCTTCTTCTGCGTTTGTATCTTCGACTGTAATAGTCTCAAATGACAAATCCGGTTGAACGAGTAGATATGCTTTTGCAACTGCAACACCGTCTGATGCTGCGATTCCTTTAAGCATTTCTGTCATTTTCCTTATGCCAATCCTTCTTTTTCCATAGTTTCAGTGATAGCAGCGATTGCGTCGTCAGCATCTGCACCTTCAGCTGAAATTGTAACGTCAGCACCTTGGCCAACACCAAGACTCATAACACCCATGATAGATTTAAGGTTTACTGATTTACCTTTGTATTCAAGAGTGATATCTGAAGCAAATTTGCTAGCTGTTTGAACCAACAATGTTGCTGGACGTGCGTGAATACCTGTTTCTGCCACTACGTGGAAATCTTTAGAAGCCATAGTTTGACTCTCCTTTAGTTATTTCTTTTTTGGATTATATGTGATAACCCTTACAAGACTGTATTATATCACCTTCTAGATAATTTTTCAAGTATTTTATGGATTTTCTTCGTTTTCCTTTCTGATAACTTGCTGAAAATCTTCTATTTATATTGCCAATATACAGTATGTAGTTTTTTTATTTTGAGAAAGTTTGACAGTTCAACGGAAGTCAAAATTTATGTTTCAAAAAACACTATATCTTGTGTTTTGATTTCAAAACTGTAACTTTTTAGCACAAGATTTAGTTTAAAAAGTTTGACAAAGTTTTTTTTTCTGATATACTAAGAAAGTAATCTATTTTGAAAGAGGAGTTACGAAAATGGTAACCGTTTATTCTAAAAATAACTGCGTCCAATGTAAGATGACCAAACGTTTCTTGGACAGCAACAATGTCGCTTATCGTGAGATCAATCTCGACGAGCAACCAGAGTACATAGATCAAGTTAAAGAGCTTGGTTTCAGCGCTGCTCCTGTTATCCAAACACCAACTGAAGTCTTTTCAGGTTTCCAACCAGGAAAACTGAAACAATTAGCATAATCTTAGTACATCATCCAGAAGAGATTGCTTCTAGGGCTAACTTAGAGGCCTTTCTTTTGTAATTAGATAAAGGAAATTTTATGGGATTAAAACATCTTGAGGACGTGACTTACTTCCGTCTCAATAACGAAATCAACCGTCCTGTCAATGGACAAATCATGCTTCATAAAGATAAAGAAGCCTTGGATGCCTTCTTTAAAGAAAATGTAGTTCCAAACACTATGGTTTTTGATTCAATTACTGATAAAATCAACTACCTTATTGAACATAACTATATTGAAACTGCATTTCTCAAGAAGTACCGTCCAGAGTTTTTGGAAGAACTGCATCAATTCATCAAAGACCAAAACTTCCAATTCAAATCATTCATGGCAGCCTATAAGTTTTACAACCAGTACGCCTTGAAGACTAATGACGGTGAATATTACCTTGAAAGTATGGAAGACCGTGTCTTCTTTAATGCACTTTACTTTGCTGACGGGGATGAAGCGATCGCGACTGATATTGCCAATGAAATCATCCACCAACGCTACCAACCAGCTACTCCTTCCTTTTTGAACGCAGGCCGTGCTCGTCGTGGGGAGTTGGTCTCTTGTTTCTTGATTCAAGTAACTGATGACATGAACTCTATCGGACGTTCTATCAACTCTGCTCTTCAACTTTCACGTATCGGTGGTGGTGTGGGAATTTCCCTCAGCAACCTTCGTGAAGCTGGAGCTCCTATCAAAGGTTATGAAGGTGCTGCTTCTGGTGTCGTACCAGTTATGAAGCTTTTTGAAGACAGCTTCTCTTACTCAAACCAACTCGGGCAACGTCAAGGTGCCGGGGTTGTCTACCTCAACGTCTTTCACCCAGATATCATCGCTTTCCTTTCAACTAAGAAAGAAAATGCCGATGAAAAGGTTCGTGTTAAGACCCTCTCACTTGGAGTTGTGGTACCAGATAAATTCTACGAATTAGCTCGTAAAAATGAAGAAATGTATCTCTTTAGCCCTTACTCTGTAGAGCTTGAGTACGGTGTACCATTCAACTACATCGACATCACTGAAAAATACGATGAATTAGTCGCAAATCCAAATATCCGCAAGACAAAAATCAAGGCGCGTGATTTGGAAACTGAAATCTCTAAATTGCAACAAGAATCTGGTTACCCTTATGTAGTCAACATTGATACAGCCAACCGTGCTAATCCAGTAGATGGTAAGATTATCATGAGTAACTTGTGTTCTGAGATTCTTCAAGTTCAAAAACCAAGCTTGATCAACGATGCTCAAGAATTCCTTCAAATGGGAACAGACGTTTCATGTAACCTTGGATCAACCAACGTGGTCAACATGATGACTTCACCTGACTTTGGTCGTTCTATTCGCGCGATGGTTCGTGCCCTTACTTTCGTTACAGATAGTTCACACATCGTAGCTGTCCCTACTATCGACCACGGAAACAGTTTGGCTCACACCTTTGGCCTTGGTGCCATGGGACTTCATAGTTACCTTGCCCAACAACTGATTGAGTACGGATCACCTGAGTCAATTGAATTTACAAGCATCTACTTTATGCTTATGAACTACTGGACCTTGGTGGAATCAAACAATATCGCACGCGAACGTGGTATCACCTTCCACAACTTTGAAAAATCAGACTATGCTAACGGTAGCTACTTTGACAAGTATGTGACAGGCGAATTTGTTCCAAAATCAGGCCGTGTTAAAGAACTCTTCAAAGATGTCTTTATCCCAAGTGCTGCTGATTGGGCTGAACTTCGCGAAAAGGTTCAAGCAGATGGACTTTACCACCAAAACCGTCTAGCTGTTGCTCCAAATGGTTCTATCAGCTACATCAACGATGTTTCTGCTTCTATCCACCCGATTACGCAACGTATCGAAGAACGTCAGGAAAAGAAAATTGGTAAGATCTACTACCCTGCCGCAGGTTTGTCAACAGATACTATCCCTTACTACACTTCTGCCTACGACATGGATATGCGTAAGGTGATTGATGTTTACGCTGCTGCAACTGAACACGTGGATCAAGGGCTTTCACTCACTCTCTTCATGCGTAGCGACATTCCAAAAGGTCTTTACGAATGGAAGAAAGAAAACAAACAAACGACACGTGACTTGTCTATTCTTCGTAACTATGCCTTTAACAAGGGTATCAAGTCTATCTACTACGTCCGTACCTTTACAGACGACGGTGGGGAAGTTGGTGCTAACCAATGTGAAAGCTGTGTGATTTAATTTTTGCTTGAGGAAACTACATTTTCTCAGACTACTGATTAAGTTACCCGCCAGACAAAACTTGATAAGTATCTTAAATACCATGAAAAACTAAAAAGTCGGGCTTCCGACTTTTTGTGCGATACTCTTCTCAGACTATGATAAAATAGAGATGATTCGACAATCGCATTATTACATACAGAAAGAGATTTCAAATGGAAACTTACTACAAAGCCATTAACTGGAATGCCATCGAAGATGTCATCGACAAATCAACTTGGGAAAAGCTAACGGAGCAATTCTGGCTCGATACGCGTATTCCCTTGTCAAATGACCTTGATGACTGGAGAAAACTATCAAACAAGGAAAAGGACTTGGTAGGAAAAGTCTTTGGTGGTTTAACGCTTCTTGATACCATGCAATCTGAAACAGGGGTTCAGGCTCTTCGTTCTGACATCCGTACACCGCATGAGGAAGCTGTTTTTAACAACATCCAATTTATGGAATCTGTCCATGCAAAATCTTATTCTTCTATCTTTTCAACCTTGAATACCAAGGCTGAAATTGAAGAAATCTTTGAATGGACCAACACTAATCCCTACCTACAAAGAAAAGCGGAAATTATCAATGAAATCTATCTCAATGGTAGCCCACTAGAAAAGAAAGTTGCCAGCGTTTTCCTTGAAACCTTCCTCTTCTACTCTGGTTTCTTTACACCACTCTACTATCTCGGTAACAACAAACTGGCCAACGTTGCGGAAATCATTAAACTAATCATCCGTGATGAGTCTGTTCACGGAACTTACATTGGTTACAAATTCCAACTTGGTTTCAATGAATTGCCTGAAGAAGAGCAAGAAAAACTTAAAGAATGGATGTACGATCTGCTCTATACCCTCTACGAGAACGAAGAGGGCTATACTGAAAGTCTCTATGACGGTGTTGGTTGGACCGAAGAAGTTAAAACCTTCCTTCGTTACAATGCCAATAAGGCCCTTATGAACCTAGGACAAGATCCTCTCTTCCCAGATTCAGCTGATGATGTCAATCCTATCGTCATGAACGGTATTTCAACAGGAACTTCTAACCACGACTTCTTCTCTCAAGTCGGAAATGGTTACCTCCTTGGTGAAGTTGAAGCCATGCAAGACGAGGATTACAACTACGGTTTAGACTAATTTGACCAATCATTCAAAATATCATGGTCTGTTTAAAACAGCCATGATGTTTTTGTTTTTGTTTTATTTTGTTTTTTTCTATTTGATTGATTGAGCGTTTTATGGTAAGATAATAATAGTAGAAATCGAGGTGATAAGGATGCTAAAGCAAGAAAAGCTAGATAGTATTTTAGAAACAGTGAATACTAAAGGAACCATTACTGTAAAAGAGATTATGGAGAGTCTTGATGTATCAGATATGACTGCTCGTCGCTACTTACAAGAATTGGCAGATAAGGATTTGCTGGTTCGTGTGCATGGTGGTGCTGAAAAACTTCGTACAGGTTCTCTCTTAAACAACGAACGCTCAAACGTCGAAAAACAAGGCTTGCAGATTGCTGAAAAACAAGAAATTAGCCGTTTTGCAGGTCATTTGATTGACGAAGGTGAAACCATTTTTATCGGACCAGGAACAACCTTAGAATGTTTTGCTCGTGAGCTCCCTATCGATAATATTCGTGTTGTAACAAACAGTCTTCCAGTTTTTCTCATCCTAAACGAACGAAAACTAACAGATTTGATCTTGATTGGCGGAAATTATCGCTCTATCACTGGTGCTTTTGTAGGGACACTTACCTTACAGGATTTGACAAACCTTCAGTTTTCTAAGGCATTTGTTAGCTGTAATGGTATTAAGGATAAGGCAATTGCTACTTTCAGTGAAGAAGAGGGCGAGGTACAACGAATCGCCCTGAATAATGCCAATAAAAAATACTTACTGGCAGACCACAGTAAGTTTAATAAGTTTGATTTTTACACTTTTTACAATATCTCAGAGATTGATACCATCGTTTCAGATTCCAAACTGAGTCAGGAGACATTTGAAGATCTGTCGAAACAAACAACCATTCTTTTATCAAAACCATAAAAATTCCCCTGCCTTTTGGCGGGGAATTTTTGTTGAATTTTAATCAATAAGTTGTGTCTCAGCTAGTTTCTTGTACCAGTGAGCTGATTTCTTTGGATAGCGCTCCTGGGTTTCAAAATCAACATAGAAGAGGCCGTAACGCTTTTCGTAACCATTTGACCAAGAAAAGACATCCATCAGAGACCAGATAAAGTAGCCTTTGACATTGGCTCCATCAGAGATTGCATCTGCAATCACTTCCATATGTTTCTTAACATAATCAATCCGTCCATCATCGTAGACTGTTCCATCCACAAACTCATCTTTGTATCCGAGACCATTCTCTGTGATGTAGATTTTCTTGTAATTTGGGTAATCTTTCTTCACGCGCATGATTTGATCATACAAACCTTTAGGATAGATAATCCAGTCCCAGTCCGTACGTGGGACATAGTCAGGCGCCACTCGACGTCCAACTCCCTTAATCTGATATTTAGAACTTCCTTTTTCACCTTTTCCATTGTGGATGATTTCCGTCTCTCCGTCAAAGGCTTGCATCCAATCACTCATGTAGTAGTTAATGCCGAGGAAGTCATTCAAGTCTTTTGCAGCTTCTAGCACGGCGAAGTCTTCTTCACGCAGATCTAAGCTTCCACCGTTGACGGATAAAATATGGTTGACGCCTTCCATGGTTTCTTCGGAATATCGTCCTAGATAAGTCGCATCCAAAATAAATTTATTGTGAATGATATCTTCTAACTCGGCTGCACAAACATCTGCTGGATTATCTGGATCCAGAGGATACTTAGTAGGCAGGGCATGAACAACACCAATTTCCCCTTTATAGCTTTTCTCTTTGTACAATTTTACCGCGCGTGCATGCGACACCATCATATTGTGATGAGATTGGAAGACTTTGGCAAGGTCGTACTGAATACCTGGAGGGAATTTCCCAACCAAGTATTGACCATCTCCTATCGGCCCAATTTCATTAAAGGTTGTCCAAAAGTTAACTTCAGGAAATTCTTCAAAACAGAAGGCCGCATAATCCACAAAGTGATCAATGTTTTCTCTGTTCAGGAAATCTCCGTTTGAATGAAGCGCCTCGGGTGTATCAAAGTGATGAAGAGTTACAAAGGGCTCAACATGCCGTTTGTGACATTCTGCAAATAGATTATGATAGAACTCAACCCCCTTGTCATTAACCTTCCCATAACCAGTTGGAAAGATACGTGACCAAGCGATTGAAATACGGATACCATTGACACCATACTCTTCTGCTAGTTTGAGGTCAACTGGGTATTTGTGATAGAAATCACTGGCTGGTTCAGCAGTGTACCAGTAGTTATCTTTGAGGTATTTGTCCCAGGCAACTGGTCCTTTACCATCGGTATTGGTCGCACCTTCTGCTTGATAGGCGGCTGTTGCTCCGCCAAAAATAAAGTCTTTTGGAAGTGTTTTTGTCATTTGATTCACCTTTCAAGAAATAGAAATGAGATGGGGGTATAGTTGGGAGGAGTTCCTCCATCTCACTTCTTCGCTATTTACATTTTATTCTTCGAACTGCGCTTGAACAAAGGCAAGAGCGCCTTTTCCATCGCGAGTCAATTTAATGTATTGGCCACCTTCTGTCTTGGCAAGTTTGATACCAAGTTTGTCGGTTTCGGCCTTCATGTCTTCAAAGTTTGAAGCAACTTGAGGAGCAAGGATGACCAGATCAAACTCAGGCAACATTTCACGGTGAGCACCATAGCCACCAGCTGCTGCTTTAACAGGAACTTTGTACTCTGCAGCTGCCTTGTTTAGAGCATTTGCAAGAAGACCACTTGTACCTCCTCCTGCACAGAGAACGAGAACATTTGTTTCTTCTGTGATTGTGTTTTGCGCTGCTTCTACACCTGCTTTTTCAAGAATAGCATCTGCTTTGGCAGTATTGAAGTTTGCAGCTACTTTTTCTTTTAATTCATCATTAACTTTACCAGAACGCTCTTCTTCAAGGATTTGTTCATCATAGACTTTAAGGAATGGATAGTAAATGACAATGTCAACAACGATTAGAAGGGCAGCAAGGATGAACGATAGAACTTGGAAGTTTGTACCGAGAACAATACCGAGCGGACCTGGTGTTGTCCAAGGAAGGTTGGCAGTAAATGAGTTCATGCCGAGCGTTTCAATGAAGAATTTAAAGATCCATACGTTTGCGATTGGAGCAAAGATGAATGGAATAAAGAAGATTGGGTTCAAGACTAGCGGAGCACCAAACAGGATTGGTTCGTTCACACCGAAGAAGGTTGGTACTACTGACGCACGTCCGATTGCACGGTTTCGTTTCGATTTGGTCAACCACATGAACATGAATGGAACAACCAGTGTCGCACCAGTACCACCCATGGTAACGATAAACATTTGTGTACCAGAAGTAAGGATCTTGTCAGCGTGCATCCCTTGTTGGAGAAGGTTCAAGTTGACTTCAGCATTTGCATAGGTAATAGCTGCGATTGCTGGCTCGACGATTGAAGGACCGTGGATACCAACAAACCAGAAGAAGGCAAAGGCACCAAAGATAATCGTAATACCTAGATAACCATCAGCAGCAGAGAATAATGGTGCAAAGAATTTACCGATTGATTCAGCTACGCTTGCACCAACAAAATGACGAGCTAGTAAATCAAGAGCATAAAGAGAAACCACTGATAGAGTGAATGGAATCACATCTTTAAATACTTGTGAGATATTTGGTGGAACTTCGTCAGGCATACGAATAGTGACGTTGTTCTTAACACAAACCTTATAGATGGCTACAGTAACAAAGGCAGCAAGGAAGGCTGAAAGCAAACCTTTTGTCCCCAAGAATCCAGTAGCTAGGCCATTTTCGATAGGATCAGCTGCCAACATCAACAAACCAACAATTGCTGCCAAAAGTGTTGACATATAGTTGATTTGATTGGTTTTCTCCATGCTACGGTTTACTGAGTCGGTCAATGACTTAGCTGTTGTACCAGCTACCAAGAGAGCTAGAATCCCCATTGAATAGCTATAAGGTTTCATGAGGAGATTAACAACATCATCAGACCATTTAAAGCCCCATGAGTTTGGTACAAAAGCAATCAAGATAAAGATACTTGAGAAGAGAATAACAGGCATACCTGCAATGAAACCATCACGAATAGCACGAAGATAGATATTACGAGATAATTTCTCAAAGAAAGGTTTTCCTTTCTCAATAAATGCAATTAATTTATTCATTACTTAACTCCTCTCTTATAGAGTTCGATTAAATGGTGCATCAAATCTTTTAACAAGATAGTTGTCATCAAGTGGTCTTGGCCATGCATCATGGTTACACTATAAGCTAAGTCCTCACCTGAAGCTTCCTTAGTTAATAGACTTGTTTGCGCGTGGTGAGCCTCTGCAATGCAAGAACCAGCTTCCTCGACTAAGCTATCTGCTTTCGCAAAATCGCCAGCTTCAGCAGCCTTCAAGGCTTCCAATAGTTTTGAACGAGCATCGCCAGCATAGGCTACGATTTCAAAACCTAACAATGTTACTTCTTCTCTATTCATGATAGAATTCTCCTTATGTATTTTTAATTAAATTTTTATGACAATAAACGTTGGATATGTAGAACTAGATAAACTCGTTCACTTTTATACAGATCAAGACCCGTATGTTGCGTAATCACATCATAGATCTTGGAACCAATCTCGAACGCTTTTGGATAGGATTGTTTAATATGATCTTCCATATCCAGAAGTGATTGGTTATCATCTCTAGATCTGTCTAAATAATCCAAGAAATAATTCAAATGAATCATAAAACGATCATAGAAATGATTATTCTCTTTGGTTCGTTGAATTGCATAACCCTTTAGCACTTCTTCGACATTCCTGAGAATTTCTTTCCTCTTATCAATCGACTCCACAAGTTCCACTTCATTTTCACCTTCGGCATTGATGAAATGATAAGCAATCCGAATAATTTCATCCTCAGGGAAATGATCTGTCAACTTCTGACGATAGATTTCAAAGGCTTCCTTTGCGATTTGAAAAGCGACAGGATACTTAGTGGAAATATCTGGTAGATTGCTATCCTTGTACCTTCCTTGTGTTAGAGCTTGATAGGAACAGTAAATATGATCTGTCAAGGTCACATAGAGATATTCTTGAATCGGATAGTGATATTTCTTAGAAAGATTATCAATGATCTCGTAGGTCACTGTGATAAAATCAAGCGGAACATCTTTGAGAAGAGCCATAAAGTTTTCTCTGGACTCTTCGGTCTTCATCCGAAAAATTTTCTCAACCTGATTTTCAGCAATCAAATCCCCCTTCTTCTTTCCAAATGTAATCCCTTTACCAATTACAATCACCTCTTCTCCTTTATCATTTCTGACAAGTGAAACATTGTGATTCATTGGATTTAGAATTCGATACATGTCAACCTCCTTTTATATATTAAAGGTATATAAGTACAAAAAATGACCACAAATGAACTAGAAAATCCTTTGATTTCTAATCCACCTGTGATCATGCCTAATATTACTTAGTAACACTCACCTTGTATTAACTTGTGATTTAAGTATAGCACAAGTAAGTTATTTTGTAAACCTTTACATGTAACTTTTTTTAAAAATTTTTTTAGATTCATGTTCCTAAACTAGGAGAAAGATTTTACACGCGTTCTTTCCATGAAGTCGCTGTTGTTTGAAGAACCTTGTTGAGTTCGTCAATGTTCTCAAATCCAGTTGTACGCAACCACTCACGAGCTGCTGCTTCACCGTCTTTGATGTAGGCTTCAACTGATCCAGCCCATGTAGCACGGCCACAAAGAACTCCGTTGAAGTTTGCGCCTGATTCATGAGCAAATACAAGAGTATCTTGGAAAAGTTTAGCTGATACACCAGCACTCAAGTAGATGTATGGCAAGTTAGTCGCTTCATCTTGTGCTTTGAAGAAGGCTGCAGCTTCTTCACGTGTATATACTACTTCACCTTCAGCGAAGCCTTCAACATATTTAATGTTAACAGGAACTTCTACTTTCAAGACATCGATGTTAAAGCGTGGGTCTGAGAAGACCTTCATAGCACCAATAACCTTGTGTGGTTTTACTTTGGCGTATTCTGCAGAACCTGCGTCAGCAATTTTTTCATCGTAAGCGAGGATTTCAAGGAAGAATGGGATATCTTCAGCCACACACTCAGAACCAATACGTTCGATGTAGGCTTGTTTTTCTTGGTTGAGTTCGTCAGCGCTGTCTACGTCATAGTAAAGCAAGAACTTCACAGCGTCTGCACCTTGCTCCTTGATACGTTTTGCAGACCAAACATCCAAGCAGTCAGGCAAGCGTTTGGTGCTTGTTGTATCGTAACCAGTTTTCTCATAAGCAAGGAGAAGACCAGCATTTGGATCAAGCGCTTTTGTAGCTGGAAGTCCATACTCTGGGTCAAGAAGCATAGAAGAAGCGTATTTAGTCAATTCATCTGCAACCAAGACTTTGAGTTCTTCCATTTGAGCTACTGTTGGCTCTTCCGTTTGGTATTGAGCCATGAGGCGTTTCAAAGCACCACGTTGGTCAAAGGCAAGAGCTGAAATGATTCCATTTTCATCTGAAAGTTTTTCTAAGCGTGCACGTTTTTGTTCTGTTAAAGCCATTTTATACCTCTTTTACTATTAATTGATCATATAGAGCTTGATAGTTGGTCATGTTGACATGACCAGTCATTTTTTCTTGAGCATTGAGCATACCAAGGACATTTGCCTTGATGAGGAGTTCTGCATCTGATTCTTTGTGAAGAAGACCTGAAGAAATTCCTGCAACAGTAGAATCTCCAGACCCGACAGGATTGACTACCTGAATTCTAGGAATATCTACCTTGTAGAAAGTATCACCATGTTTTGCAAAAGCACCATTTGCACCAAGTGAAACAATTATCCACTCAATCCCTGCAAATAAAGGCTCTTGAAGAACTTCTTTTAATTCATCCAAATCCTCAGAAACTTCTTTCCCAAGAAGCTGAGACAATTCTTCGTTATTTGGTTTGATTACTGTTGGTTTATGTGGTGATTCAAGAACCTCCTGAAGGGCAGCACCTGAGCAATCCAGAACAACTGGTTTTCCTGCGCGATTAGCAAGTTCTACTAAGCTCGCATAGTAATCAACTGGAAGACCTGCTGGCAGACTACCAGAGATAGCAACTACTTCCACAGTGTCAAGAAGATTTTCGAAATGAACCAAGAAATCTTGCCCTTCTTGTTCAAGAACTTCGGGACCTTTTTCAAGGATTTCTGTTTGGTTTTCACCGTGTAGAATAGCGATACAGTTACGAGTCTCTCCTTGAATGGAGAAGAAACGTTTCGTTACTTTATCGTCAATATGCTCTACTAAAAACTCACCAAGTTTACCACCGACCAAACCAGTAGCAGCAACAGAATCACCAAATTCTGAAAGAACTCGTGTAACATTGAGACCTTTACCACCAGCTGTCTTGGTCACGTCCACCACACGGTTGACAGTGTCAATTTTTAATTCATCCAAAGGATAAGAAATATCAATGGATGGATTCATTGTGACTGTTAAAATCATGCGTCACCTCTTAGTCGTGGTATTCACCGCGATCCCATTTTTCAAGGAATTCTGTAAAGAAGTTTGCATCTGCTTGATGAGCATTGTGAGTTTCAACGTGCTCAATTTTCGCAATCAATTTTTTGTTTTCTTCTGATGGTTTGTATTCAGCATTGATGAAAGCTTCAATGATGTCGCACATGAGCAATTCACCAGTGATTTTACCACCAAAACCAATAACGTTGGCATTCAATTGTTCTTTTGCATAAAGAGCTGTTGTCATATCACGAACCAAGGCAGAACGAACTCCTGGAACTTTATTTACAGCGTTGTTGATACCAACACCAGTACCACAGATACATACCCCAAGATCAGCTTGACCGCTTGTAACGGCTTCACCAACTTTTTTACCAAAGATTGGGTAGTGAGTACGTGTGTGGTCATAGGTACCAAAGTCGATGACTTCATATCCTTTTGATTTCAAAAATTCTGAAACCGCCATTTTTTCATCTGTTACGATGTGGTCACATCCAATTGCAATTCTCATTTTTAACTTACCTTTCTTACTGTAATCTAATTAGCACATTTTGTTCAACATATCCACACGAATTTGGTGACGTCCACCGTCGTATTTACCGTTAACAAAACCTTTAGCAATGTTCTTAGCCAATTCATCACCAACGATTTCTGCACCCATAGTGATCATACGTGAGTTGTTGTGACCACGAGTCATATAAGCTGAACGTTCATCTGAAACTTCTGCAGCAACCATTCCTTTGATTTTAGTTGCGACCATGAATGGACCAGCCCCATAAGCATCAATCACGATACCAAGATTTTGTTCTTCTTTGTTTACTTCTGCAGCAACAGCAAGAGTCACATCAACAAAGTCTTGACCTTCAGCTGTAACATCCACAACGTGGAAGTTTTCTTTTTCCAAGAAGTCTTTCACAACTTCTTTCAATCTCAAACCTGCAGCATCTGCACCGATAACAATAGACATATTGTTTACTCCTTTTTATTATTCTAGGCTAGTAAAGACTTTTATAGCTAGCAGTTTACCTACAAAAGATTTTCTAGCAGTTTATTGACAAATTTGATTGAATGAGATGAATAACACCTTATCCAAGTCCAGGAAATCAAGTTCCTAGAAACAAACTTTCTCCTCGAAAGAGAATATAACAAGTGATTTTTTGTTTGTTATAAACATCATTTGTTGTTTACAAACATAATATACTCCTATTTTTAGAAAAAGTCAACACCTAATGTTTGTTTTTGTGTTTTATTTTTTAATCTAAAAGATTTCAATATCAAAGCCAATCTGATCGAATTGGCCTGGTTCCAAGAGCCGAACATTCTTCTTATCTTCTAGATGATCTCCTTCTTCAAGTGAAGTTGATAAGCCTGACCAGGGTTCAAAAGCGATGAAAGGTCCCTTATTCAAAGTTGACCAAATGATGAGATTTGAGAACTCTTGGAAGTGTACTTTTAATCCCTTCTCATGCTTACGAGAACGAAGGGCAATTGTTCTGGATTGCAACTCATCCAAAGTCACTGCATCTGTGCTAAACAAATCATAGCTAAGGTCCAATTCTTTTTGCCCATCTAGCCATGGACTTCTATCTTGAAAATCCAACATACCTGTTTCTGGGAATGGACGCGGAACAGAGCAAGTCTCTTCTTTCTCAAACTCTAAATAGTAATCTTCATAAGTTTCGCCATCTAGCAGAGGACAATTAAAGCCTGGATGTCCTCCTATAAAGAATGGCATTACTTTATTGGTTTCTTTATTAAAGACTTTGTATTGAGTACGAACTGTCTTGCCAGTAACCTTATAAGTGATTTCAAGGCGGAAATGATAAGGATAGTTTTGATAAGTATTCTCATCATCTTCGATAGCAAAGGTTACGCTGTTTTCTGTTTGATCAACCAAGTCAAATTCTTTTTTGCGAACCAAACCATGACGAGGAATGTTTCCTTTCGTCTCCGTTCCATCTGCATAACTGTATAAGGCTGTATCTTCTCTTAAAGAGCCACAGATTGGGAAAAGTACTGGAGCTTGCCCACTCCAATAGGTGGCATCTCCTTGCCATAAGTACTCAACGCCATCTCGATCCCTGATCGACGACAAGGCACCACCAAAAGTTTTAAATTGGACCGTCAATTGCTCTGATTTTATTTCAATTACCATTATTTTCTCCGATTTCTTGATAGTTTATAAAAAACTAGGCTGTCACTCCCTATTAGGAAACTGACAACCTAGTTTTCACAATTTACATTTTATAGGAGCGAATTATTTAGCATTTGCTGCGTATTCTTCATTACGTTTAATCATTTGTTTTCTATACCAAGCAAAGATACCTACATAGAATACAAGGAATACTACTGCGCCAAGGATTGCTTTGATATCACCTGTTGTGGCATTACCAATTGCCCAACCAAGAAGTTTTTCGATTGGTCCTTCAAGAGTTGAGTGAGTAATCAATTGAGTTTGACTCACACCTTCTGGGAAGGCACCTACACCTTTAGCAAGTTCAGTTGCAAATGGTGCAATAAGTGTACCTGATAGAAGGAAGAGTGGCAACAAGAGAGTTCCGAAGATGATCATACGGAGCAATTTACCACGAGTAACAACCAAGAGAGCTGGAGTTACACCCATTGCGATGATACCTGCAAGTGGCAAGATACCATTTCCGACTTTAGAAAGAAGTACAGCTTCTACTAGCATGATTGGAGCAAGTACGTTGGCACAAGCCCAGATTTCAGCACGACCAGCGATGAAAGGCCAGTCAAGACCGATGTTGAATTTACGTCCTTGGAGACGTTTAGTAGCAACGTTTGTAATACCTTGTGAAAGTGGTTCTACGGCTGCAATGAACCAAGATCCGATAAGTGAGAAGAGCTCCAAGGAGACACCGGCTGTCAAACCAAGGCTCAACCAACCTTTAATAACAAGTTCCCAAGATGCTGCTTCTTCTACTCCAGCAACTGGATGTGGAGTTCCCATCAAACCGATAACGATACCAAGGATGAAACCGATGAAGAATTTAGATCCCCAGAAACCGATTTTTTTGTTCAATTTAGCAGCGTCAAAGTCGTATTTATCAAGACCAGGCAATACTTTATCAAAAATCTTATCCAAAACCATGATAACTGGGTTCATCATGTAGTTCATGTGAGTTGAAGTCATTGGAGATGAACTTGGTGCGTTAAGAAGGTCGTCGAATGTTGGTTTCATCAGGTCAGAGTTGATGATTTTCAAAACACCTACAAGGACAACTGCTGCAGTTGCGATGAAAAGTGAAACCCCTTGGCTAACTCCATTGTTGTCTGCGTACCATTTAATCAAAAGACCAGTGATTGACAAGTGCCAGATATCGAAGATATCAACGTCAAGTGTGTCTGTTTTCTTCATTGCAAGCATCACAACGTTGACAATCAACATCACAAGCAAGAAGTAAAGTGTCCAGGCAGATCCCCAAGTGATGGTAGCAAGTGGTGCCCAACCAACGTCAGTGATGTTCAATTGAATACCAGTGTTTTCAACGAATTTCGCAAGTGATGCTGAGAAAGCTCCGTTGAGCATACCGATAATAGCACCGATACCAGTAAGAGCGATGGCAAGTTTGATACCACCTTCAAGCGCTTTGGAGAATTTCACTCCAAAAAGTAGGGCCAATACTGTCAAAATGATCAGCATGATGATAGGGCCACCCATAGCCAAGATAGGTTTGAAGATATCGTTGGCCAGATTGATAATGACATCCATAATAGTTCCTCCCGTTTTTCTAAGTTATATGAATGTTAACAAGATAAAGGATAAATTAGCTTAGTCCATGTTCTTTGATAGCTGCTTCAATATTGTCAAATACTGGAGCACTCATCGCTGGAATACGGAACAAGATTGGTCCAGCTTCAATTACTGGAATTCCTGGTTCAAAACCAAGGTCAGTTGCAGCGATTGGCGTGAAGATATCGTATCCCTTGATAAGGTCTTCGTTTACATCTTTCACCATGACTGCATCACAGTGAACATCATAACCACGATTTGATAGTTCTTCTTCTAGAGCACTTTTAATTTGGTGACTTGAGTTAACACCTGCACCGCAGGCAGCAAGAATTTTAATCATTTGGATTTCCTCCGATTTTATATTTTAATAGACAAGATTAAGCTGTTGCTTCAGCAATATAAGCATAAAGTTTTTCTGGTTCAGAAATTTTTGATAGATCTTCTAGATGATCCTTCCCTGTAAAGAAATCCATCAACTGAGCCAGAATATTCGTTTGACTTGAACTTGAATTGTTAATGATAAAGAAGAGCAGTGAAACTTCAACCTCTCTATCAGGAGCAATCATATTGTGAAAAGTTACTGGTTTTTCTAATCGAACAACCACTACTTTCTCAGCTAGATTATGGACAATATCTGTATGAGGAATCGCAACATTTGGTAGATCTTTCCCCAAAAATTCCATATCTAAGCCAGTTGGAAATGACTTCTCACGCGCGATCAAGGCTTCACGATAAGTTGGAGTAACGATTTCTCGTTCTTCCAATAAGGTTGCCACCTGATTAAACAGTTGTTCTTGATTATCCGCTTCTAAGCAAAACACCAGGTTTTTGTCAAAGAAATGATCTAATCCCATAACCTTTTCCCTTCTTTCAATTATCTTTTATGGTATAAGTATAACACTATATGAAATCGTTGTCAATATTTTTTTGTTTTATTTTGTTCATTTTTTTGTAATTTTTGTTTTGTTTAAAGAATATAATCAATATCAAACATTTCTATTTTAAAATCTACAAAAAAAGAAGGCTCAAGCCTTCTTCTCTTTCCTTACTCAATAGTAGATAAAATCTCTTCTAACTTATGGTAATCTTTTACACTATCAATTTCATAAATGCTATTGTCTTCTAATTCTTCAACATACACATCTAATTCTTTGATATTATCCTTAACCATGTTGTCCCAGTAGAGATCTACAAATTCACCACTTGCATATGCTTTGTCAATAAAGCCAACAATCTTCTCTGCAGTTGGAGCATCCCAGAATGAAACCCCACTCAAAATGCGACCAGCTTTGCTGTCAACAATGATGTCTTGAACCTTATAGTCATCACCATAAACCAAGAACCACTCGTTCGTACAGTCTTCACGATAAACGCTGAAATAGGTAGAACGTTTGAGATCGTTTCTAAACATATTTTTGAAAAGATAGTTATCTGCATCGATGACGTAGCTGTTAGCCAAATCTTCTTTTACTAGATAAAGTGAGTAAAAGTTATTGTAATCAGCATACTTGTCGTTAAAGACTAAACGGACACCATATTTTTCTTTTAGGTAGTCAAATTGTTCTTTGAGGTAACCGACAACGATGATAATCTCATCAATTCCTCTCTCTTTCAAAAACTCGATTTGGTATTCTACCAAAGGTTTTTGATTAACCTTAACCAAAGCTTTTGGGGTATTTTCAGTCATAGGGCGCAGACGAGTTCCTAATCCCGCTGCTAAAATAATCGCTTTCACATGAATCTCCTTTATTCTTTAATAATAATATAAACACCAGCCATAACAATAAGTGAAGTGATAATTGTCAGCATATCTAGCGGTGCACCTAAGAAAATAGCTGCAAATAAGACAGTCCAAACTACATAGCTCACATTCAAACCTGTTGCTTTCGCAGGTTGCAAACGATTAATAGCGATATAATAAGCTAAGTAGGAAATCATATCAAAGGCCGCAAAGACAATCAAGAGGCCGAATAATTGCCCATCTGCCACTTCTGCAAATGAATGGTGAGAAAAGAGCACAATCACAAGATAGGACAAGAATGAGGTTACTTGTCGGATTAACAAGGCTTCAATTTCACTTAATTCACTTTCCATGGCGTAGGAACTAAGAACACTTTCACTCCCCCAGGCAATGGCACAGATAAGGGCACAAAGAATCCCAATGTAAAACGAGTTTACTTGTTCAACCTTGTAAGTCTGAGCAATGATCGCTGCAATAATCAAGAAAACACCGAATACTGTATTCTTTGAAACCTTGTGTTTCAAAATGAAGAAGGCGAGCAAAACTGAAATTGCTGGGTAAATAGCCGATACAGATGAAGCTAGAGAACTACCGATATATTTAACCGCATAAAGATTGGCCTGCATGCCTATTGGTCCTGCTAGTAAAGCTCCGATAATTACACTTACATTTCGAATATTTAAGAAAATCGAGAGGCGAACTTTTCCTTCTTTTACCAAAAGAAAAGCTAACAAGATAAAGATACTCAAGAAATCATGAGCAGCAGCCACCACAAAAGGCGAAAGATTTGTAAAAATTGAAAAGATATAAGCACTAATCGTTAGACCTAATCCCCAGAAGATACCAGAGAGCAGACCAAAGGAAACACCATTTTTATTCTTCATCCTAACCTCCATAATAAGTCAAACCTTCGACAGCTCTTTGGTAACGGTTGATACCATAATCTCCAAAATCAGCTCCTTGAGCTTCTTTGTACACTGTCCACAAACTCCAGATAGTATCTTGCAAGATTTTATAGATACGAATCTTCTCACGTGATACAGGCGTTTTGTCACTTTCATAGTAGGAAAGGAAATCATCTTCCTCTTGCTTTGTAAATTCAGACTCTAAGAAAAGAGCTGCCAAATCCCACATCGGGTCATTCATAGAAGAGTATTCCCAGTCAATCAAATACAAACGACCTTGTGGTGACTCGATAAAGTTTTCTGGTACCAAATCGATATGACAGGATTTTCTATCAACACCCAAATCAGCCAATCTCTTTTCTAGTGAAAATACATCTTTTCTTACAGCTTCATAGTTTTCATAAGGGATAGCTCCCTCAATCAAGGATTCATATTTGCTGATTTCCTCAAAAGGAGCAAACTCTCCTCTTAATTCTTTCCCTGAAGCATGGATGGTTTGTAAAATTGGTGCAATCTTTTCAAACTTGGACTTGATTGATGTTGAATCAAGAGTTACTGCTGATTCGATGTACTCATTTACTTTAATCCCTGACTCAATATCAAAAAGATAATTTTTGACATCTAAATCTAAATCCTCTAAAAGTTCAAGATTGTACTTTTCATTTTGACGATTGATGAGTTTTTCAGTCCCTTTACCAAAAAATTTCACAATATACTGTTTGTTGGTTGTTTTAACCAAATAGTTTTGATTGGTCATGCCTCCCAGCTGTTCAACACTGAGTACTTCCTCTTCATTAGATAGCAAAGAAGAAATTTTTTCTCTGATGAGTTTCTCCACAATTAACCTCCATCTTCTACACTTCCCACTTAAATACTGTTTTGAAAGCAGTATTTAAGTCTGTAGCAAAGACACGGTGAATGTCCTTGATTTCTCTCACTGGTTCTTCGATATAAAGGATATTCTTCAGACGATTAGCAAACTTTTTGACTTCCATCATTTGAATGGCCTTCTCAAAATCGACGCGTCCTGAGCGAGACGATCCCACTAATAACAATCCTTTTTCCAAAGCATCTCGTGTATTGATATTAACCTTGTATTCGCTCACTCCCATCATGAGAATCGTTCCCTGTGGACGAATATAGCGAATCAAGTCATTGATAGCTGGGCCTGTTCCATCGCCACCACAACATTCAAATCCATGATCAAAGGTCAGATCCTCGGGAATATTATCCGTGATGTAGCACTCTTTTGCAAAAGAGAAAAGCTCCAATTTTTCCCAATGACGGCCAATCACGATAATCTCTGCTTCTGGTAGAGTGTAATTGATAACATTGGCAACCACAAAGGCCAAACTACCATCTCCGATAACAGCAATGCGCTCTCGCTTGCTATGAGCGAGATTCAAGAAACGATCCATGGCGTGCATACCAACACTTACAAACTCGGTAATGGCAGCAACTGTGTCCTCAATGGAATTATAAGACACGACACGATCTTTTGGAAGAGAGACAAATTCTCGCATAAAGCCATCATAACCACTAGATAGGAAGTAGGTCCCTATCATGTAGTTTTCGTAGAACTCCTTGTCACTCTGCATAGGCGGTTGATTAGGAATCATAACTACCTTTTGACCGACTTCATAAGTCCCGGTTGGATCTGAAATAACAGTTCCACAAGACTCGTGAATCATAGCCATAGGAAGCTTTTTAGCCAATATCTTTGGATCGCGTTTCCCTTGATAGTAACGTTGATCCGCATGACAAACCGCCATAAAATTTGGACGGATAAGGATATGATTCTCTTGATCAATGTCCTCTTCTTGGTATTTTACATTGATAAACTTTGGTTTGGTCAGTTGATAAATTTGATTAATCATAGCCTTAGTCTTTCTCAATCATACTTTTCGCGATTTTCAAGTCTGTTACAGTTGTGATTTTAAGGTTTGAGTATTCGCCTTTAGCTAGGGCAACGTCTTTCCCTTTGATAACAAAAATCTTACATGCATCCGTCAGGATTTCCTTTTCTTGATCAGATAGGGAACCATACAAATCCATGAAATCCTTGCAGCGGAAGGTTTGAGGTGTTTGACCCTGATAGAGGTGAGCACGATTTGGAATATCCGTGATAAACTGACCATTAGTACTTTCAACAATGGTATCAACTGCTTCTACTACTGTGTCAACCGCATCATGATTTTGCGCCAGTTTGATATTGTCCTGAATCATGCGAAGTGTGATAAAAGGACGAACAGAGTCGTGGGTAATCACAATATCTTCTGGAGTGATTGGACGATAGGCATCAATGGCTTCTATAATCTTCTCGATACTGGTATTGCGATCAGCACCACCCTTTGTAATGATGATGCGATCCTTGTGGAGAGAAAGATACTTGTCAACTAGGTCCTCAGCGTGTGACACCCAGTCTCCATGAACTCCAACTACAATTTTTTCAATACTTGGTTCCAAAACAAATTTTTCGATTGTGTGGATCAAAATAGGTCGATCACCCAACTCCAAGAATTGTTTTGGTAAATTACTGATTCCCATGCGCGTGCCAGTTCCTCCGGCTAGGATTCCTGCATAGATCATTTATATTCTCCTTTAGTTTATTCTAAAAAACTCATTACTATCTATTATATCACAATATATGCCTATCATGAAGAAAAGATAAAGAACCACCATGTGAATCGGCTCATTATTTAGGATGAAAAATGAACAATATTCAACAAAGTCTGAAAAATTATAATAAATTAAGAAATAAATTTAGGTTATTCTCTATATCCCTCATTCAACGTTCGGTTAATATAGAGTTCTTTAGAATATAATAGAAACCTTAAAGAAAACTTAAACATATTTTTAGAAATACAAAGAAAAGCTAGGAGAATTGTGGCATCCATTTTTGTAAATTTAAGAAAGCAATCTCTACGATGTTTTAAACTATTGTTAGACTTTTGCTCCTAAAATTGGTAAAATAAAAAAGAAAATAATAGAAAAAGGAAACTATAAACCGCTATGATGAACATGCAGAACATGATGCGCCAAGCACAAAAACTTCAAAAACAAATGGAACAAAGTCAAGCAGAACTCGCTGCCATGGAATTTGTTGGAAAATCAGCTCAAGACCTTGTCCAAGCAACTCTAACTGGTGATAAGAAAGTGGTCAGCATTGACTTTAACCCAGCAGTTGTAGATCCAGAAGATCTTGAAACCCTTTCTGACATGACTGTTCAAGCGATTAACGCTGCACTTGAACAAATTGATGAAACGACTAAGAAGAAACTCGGTGCTTTCGCTGGAAAATTGCCTTTCTAATCCACAAAAAAAGAGAAACATCTGTTTCTCTTTTTTTCTTAGAAATCAAAGAATTCCATTGCTTTCTTTAAGAGTAATTCCGTGTATTCCGGATCATCTTGAGCCATTGTGACTTGTGACTGGACCATTTCAAGATCATCCGTTATCATTCCATCTGCTCCAAGTCTGACTGCCTTATCAAAGGACTCAGAACTATTCACAGTCCAAACATATAGTTTCTGATCTGTTGTCCAAAGTTTATTGACAAAGTATTCATCCAAAGTTGAATATTCCATGGTATAACCAGTCGCCTTGGTTCTCGGAAACACACTATTATATGGCAGGATGAAGTACACTGGAATTTCAGGATCGTAAGCCAAGACCTTATCAATCACATGATAGTCTAGTGACTGCATCTGGTGGCCATATTTCTTGATCGTCGTTCCATACTTTTCAAGGAAATGGTCCATCATTTGTGGGCTATCTTTTTTACTGGTTTTAATCTCAATCAACAATTTTTGGTTTAAAGCATTTGCTCGCCCTAAATAGGCATCAAAACTTGAAATCTTTGTTTGATAACCATTCTCGTAAATATCTGTATTTGTTAATTCATCCAGAGTTAAGTCTTGCGGTGTAGCATTAATTCTTGCAAGCGATTTAAGGTTAGCATCGTGCATCATCACGAACTGACCGTCTTTCGTTTCCTGAACATCCATTTCAATGAGATCTGGTTTTAGTTGAGCTGTCTTTTCCAAAGACTGCACAGTATTTTGAACACCATTTTTATTACTTACTCCTCTGTGCGAAATCACTAAAGGTGTATTGGTATCCGGAGACTCCAAATAGATGTAACCTTCTAAAGCAAAGAAGATACTTGCACACCCCATGACTCCCCACCTCATCAAATGGTCTTTCTTTCGCCTTGGCATGATCTCCAACTCTTCTCCTGTCAGGAAGGAAACAAACTTCACTAGGAAATAAGTCAGAGTCATGTAATGGAGGTTTTTAATCAAGACAAAATTAATCACACCAAGAATCAAGGATTCTTTTTGAGTAAAATTATCCATTACTGCCTGAGCAAAGAGCAAGGGGATTAACAAGACAAAGAAGAAGAGATAGGTTTTAATGATAATGAGTAGGAGATGCCAAGAGAAGAAAAGGACGTTTTTCTTCGTCTTTTGGAGACTATATTTCACACTTTCTCTTACTGTCTTTCTTTCAAAGAGAATCTTAGGAAGGGCAAACATGAAGCGAACAGAAATGTAGAGAAAGATCCAAGCGGATGCTATGATCAACAGCCCTACCAGCCAGTTCTTATCTTCTAGGTATGTAACGATAAAATCAGGGATAATAATCTTATTGAGATAGTAGATTTTTAAAATTTTCCTAATAAAAGGAAAAAGTAGAGCTACATAAAAGAAGACAAAGGCCATCTTACAAAAGCTCAATCGTTTGACAAATAGAAAGCTCTGGTGAAAGACTTTTCTACTATACTCAATCAAGGTTCTCTTTTCATGGTAGAGAAGGTGCCGCGCCCCGATAAACAAAAGACAAATCTGGAAATAGGCGACCAGGAGATTGATTGCAATTAAGATGAGAAAGGCTAAACTGATAAAAGGCGAGCCTTGTATAATCGCCCAAAAGTTATTGTAGGAGATAAACAAATAACCAGTTTGTCTCAGAAGGATGCCAGCAATCCATGAATTTAATGGTAGCCAGACAAACTCAACCATCATAAATATCAAGAAAAATAGAAATAAAATCTTATCTAGGTTATAGTATATCTTCCTAAAACCTAGCTTTTTAGGTTTTTCAGGTTTCATAAGCACTCCTAGTCTAAAAATTGGGATAAATCTAAGCCATCGAAAGGATTATTCATCGAAAAACTACTCTGGTCTTCTATTAATAGCTTTCCGTCATCCGAGTCCAAAAAGGCTTCGTAAACACGCGCCGTCATGCGGGCGTCTTCTAAACTGTTATGAGACTTCCCGTGAAAGCCTAAAAAATTTGCTACAGTTTGTAATTTAAGATTGGCTATGCCGTGTAGATCAGAACTACGGCGTTCAAAAGCCTCCTCATATAGATCAACCTTATACCGGTCACGATAATCAATACCATGCTCCAAAAGAATAGGCAAATCACTCTTAGCCGCATTGTAACCAACGATAGGTGATTTACCAACAAAGGCCTGAAAGTCTTTTAAAACTTGCTCGACTTTCGGCGCATCTTTCAATGTCTCGGCTGTAATTCCAGTCAAACCATTGATAAAACTCTTTAAAGGTACTGTAGTATGGACATAAGAATCAAAAGCTGCACTTTCTTTACCATCTTGAAAACGGACTGCTGACACTTGAATTAAATGGGTAACCCCTTCGTGTTGATTGAATTCTAAGTCAAAGGCAATATAATCTCTTAATTTTTCCATCTTTTCCCTCAATTTCAACTCGATTTAAAACTATAAATAATAAAAGAAGCCATTAGGTTAGTGAATAACCCAAACAGCTTCTTTATTTTCCTCCAAATAGGCGAGCAAAAAAGCCTTTTTTGGTTGCTTGGACTTCTTCTTTTGCTTGATCCAACTCTAGTTTCAAGGTTTCTTGATCCTTCATAGCTTGAAGAGTTAACTGTTGCTGTTGGTCCAACTGTTTGTCCTTTTCTGCAATCTGACGGTCTTTGATGCGCATCTGCTCATCTTTTTCTGCCAACTGCTGGTCCTTGGCCTTGAGTTGCTCGTACAATCGAAGAATTTCAGCATTTTTCTCATCGACCAAGATTTCCATCAGTTCACGTTGTTTGACATCATCACTGACTGGTTCATCTTCAAAAATCGTTTTTTTATAGATTTCTTCTAGCTTGATTAAGCCACTTCGAGTAACTACAGTTACACCTTTGTCATTTTTTTTCGTGTCCTCTTCGGGAAGTTCTTTGACACGATTGTTGATTGCCTGACGAGATAGGCCTAAGACCTCTGCAATCTCACTGACGGTCATTTCTATACTCATAATATCCTCTGAAACGTTTTCTAGCTTTTCTTTATTTAAATCTTATCATAAGCTAGATAAACTGTCAAATTTCCGCTTAATCCATAACCTTTAAAAAGGCCAGTAAAACTTGGGCAGAACGACGTCCAGCTTCAATGATAAACTCATCAAAAGAGATAGAAGCCTCGTGATTGGCATTGTCGCTCATGGCACGAATGACTAGGAAAGGTAGGCCAAGAGCCTGAGCTGCCTGTGCAATCGCTGCCCCTTCCATTTCAACTGCTAAAACATCCGGAAAGTGGGATTTGATACTAGCAATCTTATCATCTCCAGCTATAAAGCTATCCCCTGTGGCAATCAATCCTAGGTGCCAGGTCTGTTCTAATTGAGATAAATTCTCTTTAATCCTAGCGATAAAGTTCTTATCGGATTCAAAGTAAAGAGGTTGACCAGCCATCTGACCATAAGCATAGCCAAAAGCAGTTACATCCACATCATGGTAAGCCAATTTATCCGCAATCACTACATCTCCAACGGCAATCCCTTCTGCAACTGCACCTGCTGATCCTGTATTGATAACGGCATCCACTTGGAAATGGTCAGCTAACACCGCTACACTCATAGCTGACATGACCTTTCCAATCCCACTCTGAACCAGAACAACTTCTGTCTTGCCAACAGTGCCAGTGTAGTAAGTATTTCCGAGGACTTGGACTTCTTGCGCTCGATCTAAATTCTGAGTCAAGTGTAGGAGCTCTTCTGGCATTGCTGCAATGATTCCAATTTTCATTTTATTTCCTTTTCTATTACAAAAGTTTCATCGCCAACACAAGTAAAATCAAGAGAAGGATGACTGTAAATAAGATTCTGTTTAGTTTCGAGTTAAAAACATTCCTCTTAGTATTCTCAATGCGACGGCTCTTATGAATCGTTGGCTCTACTTCAATTGTTAAAGTATCTTGAATAGAATTATAGTCTCTAGAACGTGAATAACCAAAGTTTTGTGAAGAAGTTGATAAAATTTTAGTTTCCTCATCATCTTGAAGAGGTGGCCCAGAGATTTTCTCCCCACGATTGGCACGTTCGATTATTTCATCTGTTAACAAAGGTTTTCCCATGGGCTACTCCTCTATTTCTTTTGCAATTCCCAGTACTGGATTGCCATAATCGTCTTAGCATCACAGATATGGCCAGACTGAATTAAGTTTTTTGCTTCCTCAAGGCTGACCTCTAGAACTTCCAAGGTTTCATCATCATCTTGCGGACGAGGATTTTCCACCTTAGTTAAATCTCTTGCAAGATAGAGTTTTAATTTTTCATTACAAAAACCAATAGCAGAGTAGAAATCATATAGAAGCTCTAACTTACCCGTATGGGCAACTTCCTCCTCCAATTCACGAAGAGCCGCCGACATGGGATCTGCATTTTCACCAATTTCCAGTTTACCAGCAGGAATTTCATAAGAGATAGCTTCAATAGCTTTCCGGTATTGCTTAACAAGGACGATTTTATCCTCAGCTGTCACAGCTAGAACACATACGCCTCCATTGTGAAAAATCAGATCACGTTGGGCAGTTCCCTTCCCTTCGGGTAGTTCCACCTGATCTTGCACTAGCTTAAAAATAGGACCTTGATAGATTTCCTTCCGGCTAATCGTTTTTTCTTCAAATTCCATGATAGACTCCTACTGATTCTTAGGATGATGAGGCAAACGTAATGCATATTCATCTTTATTAACTTGACGTCCACGTCCAATAGCAATGGCGTCAGCTGGAACATCTTTTGTAATCGTTGAACCAGCTCCAACTAGTGAATTATCACCAAGTTCCACTGGAGCAATGATAGTTGAGTTTGATCCAACAAAGACATTGTTACCAATGACAGTCTTGTACTTATTCTTCCCGTCGTAGTTAACTGTAATCGTGCCTGCGCCAAAGTTAACATGGCTACCTACCTCACAGTTTCCGATATAGGTCAAATGACCTGCCTTGGTATTTTCACCGATTGAAGATCCTTTTACTTCAACAAAGTTTCCAATGTGAACTTGGGAAGCTAGACTTGAGCCTGGACGAATATGAGCATACGGACCGACTGTCACACCATCTGCAACTGTACTTTCCTCAATCATGGAATTCGTAATCACAGCTCCAGCTCCGATAGCACTATCCACGATATAAGTTCCATTTGTTAAAACAGTTTCCGCCCCAATCTTCGTTTGACCTTTCAAGGTAACGTTGGCTTCGATTTGGACTTCAGGAGCAATCTCAACATCAACATCGATGTATGTTGCTTCAGGATTGACAAAGCTAACACCATTAACCATATGCTTTTGGTTGATACGACGGCGCATCACTGCTTCCGCAGTAGCAAGAGCTACACGGTCATTTACCCCAAGACTTTCATCAAAATCCTTGAGAGTATAGGCGCCAACCTTCTCACCCGCATTACGGAAAATACCAATCACATCAGTAATATAGTATTCACCTTGGGCATTGTTGGTGTTGATGTTTTTAAGAGCCTCAAAAAGACGTTGGTTATCAAAAACGTAAGTTCCTGTATTGATTTCCTTGATTTGTTTTTCAAAATCTGTGGCATCTTTCTGCTCAACAATTCGAAGGACTTCTGCGTTATCGTTGCGGACAATTCGACCGTATCCAAAAGGATTTGCCGCTTCAGCTGTCAGGATAGTCGCAACATTTTTGTGATTGATATGGAAATCCAAGAGATTTTTCAAGCTTTCACCCGTAATCAGAGGTGTATCACCAGCGATAACCAAGGTATGGCCAGTCAGGCCTTCTAAGATTGGCTCTGCCATCATAACAGCATGACCAGTTCCTAATTGTTCTGACTGAGTTACAAAGTCTGTCTGTCCAGCCAAGACTTGCTCAACTAACTCTGCCTTGTGTCCCACTACAGTAACAGTTTTTTCAGGTTGAATAGCTTCAACACTACGAAAAACGTGTTCCAACATCGAAATTCCTGCTACTTTATGAAGTACCTTTGGAAGATCTGATTTCATGCGAGTACCCTTACCCGCTGCTAAAATAATGGCATAATTTGACATACTATTCTCTTTTCTGTGAAAATTCCCTTATATTATACCATAATTTACCTCCTTAGGAGTAAACAAACAGAGAAATAGGGGAAAACATGCTAGTTCATTCATCTTTTCAACGTTTTCTTTGATTTTTTTATCTATTTACGTTAAACTAATTAGATATGAGAAAAGAGATTCATCCAGCTATTATTTGTAGTCTATTCACCATTGTTATAGCTATTTTAATCTTTAATAAACCAGCTTATGAAGACCATTCGGTCAAGTCAAAAAGCAACACTGCTCAAGTTGAAAACCAGGCCTTGCATAATCTTGATAAACCCATTATTGACATTTCTGGTTGGCAAAGACCGGAGGAGATAAACTACGATATTTTATCTCAAAACATTTCTGGTGTTATCGTTCGCGTGCACAATGGGGCACAGCACACTGAAACAAATGATGCTGCCTTTATCAATGGGGTCGATAAAGCCTATAAAAATCACATTGCAGAATTTCAAAAGCGCAATGTCCCCGTAGCCGTTTATGCTTATCTAGCTGGTACGAACAAAGAAGAAATGGAGAAAGCGGCTGAAGTTTTCTACAATTCTGCTTCTCCATACAATCCTAGTTATTACTGGCTTGACGTTGAAGAAAAAACAATGTCCAATATGAATGAAGGTGTTGAAGCTTTTCGTGCCAAACTGGAATTTTTGGGTGCTAAAAACATTGGCATCTATATTGGAGTTTACTTCATGCAAGAACACAGTATCAATACAGATAAGTTCACTGCTATTTGGATTCCTTCCTATGGAACTGACTCTGGTTATTTTGAAACTAAGCCAAATACTGATTTAGATTATGACCTCCATCAGTATACTTCCAAAGGAAAAATTGCAGGATTTGAACATCACCTAGACATCAATCTCATTTCTACTGATAAGGAAAAAGAAGAAACCTTCAGAAAGCTATTTTTAAGACCGTAAAGCAAGTGAAAGTCGCAACTTTTTCACTTGCTTTTTCATTTTTTTGCTGTCTGTGTTATAATTGATGGGATAGAGAAAGAAATTTATGAAATTGAGGAGTCTAATATGTTTTCATGGATTGCAAGAGTTATCAAAGGAATCGTCATTGCCTTAGGATTTATCCTACCTGGAATTTCTGGTGGTGTTCTGGCTGCAATTTTGGGTATCTACGAGCGAATGATTGCTTTTCTAGCTCATCCTTTTAAGGATTTCAAATCAAATGTCCTTTACTTTATCCCAGTAGCTATCGGGATGCTACTCGGAATTGGGCTATTTTCATATCCAATCGAGTATTTATTAGAAAATTACCAAGTCTATGTTTTATGGAGTTTTGCTGGAGCTATCATTGGTACAGTTCCTAGCCTCCTTAAAGAATCTACTCGAGAATCTGATCGTGATAAGGTTGACCTAGTCTGGTTCTGGACTACCTTTATCCTTTCAGGACTAGGGCTCTACGCACTAAACTTTGTTGTTGGATCTCTCAGCGCCAGTTTCGCTAGTTTCATCTTGGCAGGTGTTCTTTTAGCTCTTGGTGTCTTGGTGCCTGGTTTAAGTCCATCAAATCTACTCTTGATTTTAGGACTGTACGCTCCAATGCTAACTGGCTTTAAGACCTTTGATTTATTTGGTACCTTCCTTCCTATCGGGATTGGTGCAGGAGCAACTCTCATTATCTTTTCAAAATTAATGGACCATGCCTTGAACAATTACCACTCCCGTGTTTATCACTTCATCATTGGGATTGTGCTATCAAGCACCCTCTTGATTTTGATTCCAAATGCTGGAAGTGCTGAAAGTATCCAATACACTGGACTTTCTATCGTGAGTTATGTTCTCATCGCCTTCTTCTTTGCACTTGGCATTTGGCTTGGTATCTGGATGAGTCAATTGGAGGATAAGTATAAATAATGGCAAAAAAAGTAAAGATTAAAAAAACTCTTGTCGAGCAAATTTTAACCAAAGCAGGAATTGAGCACACAGGGATTCAAATCAATGCGCTTGAGGGAGAACTTCCTTCGGAATATGATCGAACACATATCTTTAAAACCTTGACTCTGCTGGGTGATAAGACGGGGCCAATCATCGGAATCATTCCCATAACAGAACACCTCGCTGAGAAAAAACTAGCAAAGGTTTCTGGTAATAAAAAAGTGAGCATGATTCCACAAAAAGACCTAGAAAAAACGACAGGCTATATTCATGGGGCTAATAACCCCGTCGGCATTCGCCAAAAACACAATTATCCTATTTTTATTGATCAGACTGCTTTGGATTTAGACCAAATGATTGTCTCTGCTGGAGAAGTCGGGCACAGTATCATCATCCAACCTCAAGACTTAGCCAGCTTTGTAAAAGCAGATTTTGCTGACATCTTGGAGGAAAACAACTGATGAAACTCTATTTTGTCCGTCATGGTCGGACTGTCTGGAATCTTGAAGGACGTTTCCAAGGTGCCGGAGGGGACTCACCTCTTCTTCCTGAGTCTATTGATACCTTAAAGGCTCTCGGTCAATATCTCAGCAATATTCCTTTCGATGAGATTTATTCAAGTGATTTACCAAGGGCGGTCAAATCTGCTGAAATTATCCAAAGTCAACTCCAGATACAATGTCCTTTAGAGACTATTCCTGACCTGCGTGAATGGCATCTCGGAAAACTAGAGGGATTAAAAATTGCAACATTAGAGGCCATATACCCACAACAAATCAAGGCTTTTCGTACGAACTTAGCTAAGTTCGATACGAGAATGTTTGAAGCGGAATCCCTCTACTCTACAACTCAACGCACCATTCAATTTATCAAATCTCTGAAGAAGAGTCAGGCTGAGAGAGTTCTAATTGTTGGTCATGGTGCAAATCTCACTGCTAGTCTTCGTACCCTTCTAGGTTATAAAGAGCCCCTTCTTCGAAAAGATGGTGGTTTAGCCAATGCTAGTCTAACAGTTTTAGAAACCAAGGATTTTGAAACCTTCACTCTGGAAAGGTGGAATGACATTTCCTATCAGGGAAAATAATGGAACTTGATCTTAATGGTCAAGTTCTTTTTAGTTTTCAAAGAATATCCGTGAATTTCTTGACTATTTATGATAAAATGGGAGTATCGCAAAAAAGACTCATCGTATCAAATTTTGAGTAAAATTAGGAGGATTTCATGTCTACAGAACATATGGAAGAACTAAATGACCAGCAGATCGTTCGCCGTGAAAAAATGGCTGCGCTCCGTGAACAAGGAATTGATCCTTTCGGTAAACGTTTTGAACGTACTGCTAACTCTCAAGAACTAAAAGACAAATTTGCAGAACTCGATAAAGAACAATTACATGAATTAAACGAAACTGCTACTATCGCTGGACGTTTAGTTAGTAAACGTGGTAAAGGTAAAGTCGGCTTCGCCCATCTTCAAGACCGAGAAGGTCAAATCCAAATCTACGTTCGTAAAGATGCTGTTGGTGAAGAAAACTACGAAATCTTTAAGAAGGCTGACCTCGGTGACTTCCTCGGTGTCGAAGGTGAAGTCATGCGTACAGATATGGGAGAGCTCTCTATCAAGGCAACTCACATTACACACTTGTCTAAAGCACTTCGCCCACTTCCAGAGAAATTCCACGGTTTGACTGACGTTGAAACCATCTATCGTAAACGTTACCTTGACTTGATTTCTAACCGTGAAAGCTTTGAACGTTTTGTCACTCGTTCAAAAATCATCTCTGAAATCCGTCGTTATCTAGACCAAAAAGGTTTCCTTGAAGTGGAAACACCTGTTCTTCATAATGAAGCCGGTGGTGCTGCTGCTCGTCCATTTATCACTCACCACAATGCACAAAACATTGACATGGTGCTTCGTATTGCGACTGAGCTTCACTTGAAACGCCTTATCGTTGGTGGTATGGAACGTGTTTATGAAATTGGCCGTATCTTCCGTAACGAAGGAATGGATGCTACACATAACCCTGAGTTCACTTCTATCGAAGTTTACCAAGCTTATGCGGACTTCCAAGATATCATGGACTTGACGGAAGGTATTATCCAACACGCTGCTAAAGCTGTTAAAGGTGACGGCCCAGTCAACTACCAAGGAACTGAAATCAAAATCAATGAACCATTTAAACGTGTTCACATGGTGGATGCTATCAAAGAAATTACTGGTGTAGATTTCTGGCAAGACATGACTTTCGAGGAAGCCAAAGCTATCGCTGCTGAGAAGAAAGTTCCAGTTGAGAAACACTACACTGAAGTTGGTCACATCATCAACGCTTTCTTTGAAGAGTTTGTCGAAGAAACCTTAATCCAACCAACCTTTGTCTACGGACATCCAGTAGCTGTGTCTCCACTCGCTAAGAAAAATCCTGAAGACGACCGCTTTACTGACCGTTTTGAGCTCTTCATCATGACTAAGGAGTACGGTAATGCCTTTACTGAGTTGAACGACCCAATCGACCAACTTAGCCGTTTTGAAGCCCAAGCAAAAGCCAAAGAACTTGGTGACGACGAAGCAACTGGTATTGACTACGATTACATCGAGGCCCTTGAATACGGTATGCCACCAACAGGTGGTTTGGGTATCGGTATCGACCGTCTCTGCATGCTCCTTACTGATACAACTACTATCCGTGATGTATTGCTCTTCCCAACAATGAAATAAACTCTTATCCTCTGGTACTTGCCAGAGGATTTTCTGATGCAAAAAGAGATTGAGTTTCTCCTCAATCTCTTTTCTTATTCTTGATTTTTAACTTGACTGGTGGCTACATCTTCCCCAAACCATTTTTGGCTGATTTCCTGGAATTTTCCTTCTTGGTATAGTGAGATAAAGGCTTGGTTCAAAGTGGCTAACAAAGTTTTATCAGCAGGTCTAACACCCACTGCAAAAGCTTCACTTTCAAATCCAGCTGAAAAGACATTGTAGTCACTTAATATCCCTTCAGACTGGAGATAATAATTAGCATATACCCGGTCAATCAACAAGGCATCAATCCGGTCATTTTTCAAATCAATTAAGGCTTCATTGAAACTTTGGTATTGATTAGCCTTCTGGTCTTTCACTCGGTTCTTGAGTAGTTCTGGTTGTCCTTCAAAATTCAAATAGCCAGAAGATCCAGCCTGGGCCCCTAAAATTTTGTCTGTCATATCCTGAATTGAGTGGATATTTTGAGACTTTTTAGAGACCAAAACTTGTTGATTTTCCATGTAAGGAATAGTAAAGGCAACCTTCTCTTTCCGTTCATCTGTTGCTGTATAGCCATTCCAGATGGCATCAATGGTACCATTTTGTAGTTCGGTTTCTTTCATATCCCAGTCGATGGGTTGAAATTTAATCTGAATTCCTAGCTTTTCAGAAACAGCTTGGGCTAGGTCGATATCAAAGCCCGCATACTGGCCATTCTTTTCCTCAAATCCCATGGGAACAAAGGTATTGTCAAAGCCAATGGTAATGCTTCCCTGTTTTTGATATTTGGCCCAATTATCCTGATTTGGATCACTTGCCTTCTGAGTACAAGCCGTCAGGACGAAGCTAAAGAACAGAGCAAGTACAAGGGCAATTTTCTTTCTCTTCATAGGCACCTCCTACTTTGGATCAACCTTAAGGATCTGATCAGCAATGTTTTCCGCAAACTGAAGATCGTGGGTCACAACAATCTGAGTCATCCCACGCTCTTTATTTTGAAGGATAAGTTTTTCCACTTCCAATCGTAACTCAGGATCTAAGGCTGATGTCGGCTCATCATACCCGATAATTTCGGGATCAATCATCATGGCACGCGCTAAGGCGACACGCTGCTTTTGTCCACCAGATAAGGAAAACGGATAAGCATCCGCATGTCCGGCTAATCCAAGCTGTTCTAGCAAACCACGCGCCTTCTTCTCAGCAGCTTCCTTATCCATATCCATAGTTTTAATAGGTGACAAGGTTAAGTTTTCGAGAACTGACAAATGCGGAAAGAGTTGAAAGTCTTGGAAAACAAATCCTAGTAGATTACGCTTTTCCAATTCATCTATAGCTAGAGATTCACCATTATAGTAGATTTCTCCAGAATCGATGGTCTCCAGTCCAGCTAGCATACGTAACAAGGTGGTCTTTCCGCCTCCTGATGGACCTACGATTGCGAGGATTTTCTTTTCAGGAATAGATAGACTGAAATTTGTTAAGATTTGTTTGCCGCCAAAGCCTTTATTGATCTTTCGTAATTCTAACATAACAATCCTCCTATCTGTAATAGCTGTACTTCTTCTCAAGTTTTTTCGCTACAATGGTTACAAGACCAATCATAATCAAATAAATCGCCCCGGCTAAGAACATAGGAACAAGACTAGCATCTCGATTGGCTGCTGTCCGACTTGCCAAAATCAAATCTGAAATCCCAAGGGCATAAACCAATGAAGTATCCTTGACCAAACTCATAATTTCATTAAAGACACTCGGTAAGACAATCTTTGTAACCTGAGGAAGAATGATATAACGAACTGTTGCAAAGGGGCTAAATTTTAACACTTTTGCAGCTTCATACTGCCCTTTGGGTATGGTTTCAATCCCACCACGAAAGATTTCAGCAAAGTAGGCTGCATAGTTCAATACAAAAGCAATCACAGCAGCAGGCAAACGATCTAAACGTATCCCAATGCTAGGGAGAACATAGTAAATAAAGATTAATTGCAAGAGCAAGGGAGTGCCTCGCATCACCCAGATATAGAGATTAATCAGATAATGGAGGGGTTTCCAATGGACTTGCAAGGCAAAGGCGATGATAATCCCTAAAGGAATAGAAAAGATTAAGACAAGAGCAAAGACTTGAATTGTCATACTTGCACCGTTTAACAAACTTGGTAAAATCTCGAATATATAAGACATACTAAACCTCCTAAAAATAATTATTCCCATTATAGCATAAATAAACAATTTAGCAAGAGAAATAGGGGAATAATTCTATTATTTTCAGAAAAAGAAAAACTGTATCTTTCAAAAATGATGAGATACAGTTTTGTATTCTAACAAAGTTTAAAGTATTTCCAGGAGTTCTTGCATCTGAACATCATCTGGAACGAGTTTTAAATAGGCTTCAACTTGTATCTTGGCCTCTTCAAAATATCCCAATTCACGCAATAGATAGCTATACTGCTCCAGAAACTCTGGATTGTCTTTAAGGTCAGATGACAATTCTTGATAGAGCTCATGAGCCTTATCTAAATCCTCGATTTCCTGGTAAGAACGGGCAATCATCCACTTAGTAAGGAGATTTTCAGGTTCTTGACTTTGAAGAGCGATGATATCTTCATACCGCTCTTGTTCCATATAAATCGTTGCAAGGCGAAGGAAAATTTCTTCTGTATCCTCTGCATCTTCTTTTGCAGTAAGGAGAAACTGCTCAGCACCACTAGGATCATGCAATTCATACGAAAACTGAGAAGCAGCCAGTAAGAGCCGAGTTTCAAATGGATTTTTCTCCAAACCTTGTTTAACGATACGAAGGGCCTCTTCCACCTGATGTTCCTTGTGCAATGCTTGACTATAACCATATTCATATCCTTCAAAATCAGGTGAAATGGTATCAATTTGCTTAAAGTAAAGAACAGATTTTTGATACTCTTCTTGGTCAAAGTAAAGGCTAGCCAGTTCAAAGGCAGTTTGGTCATCGTATTCCAATTCTAAAGCTTTTTCTAAGAATTCAGTTGCGGCTTCAAACTTGCCTAACTGGGCATAAGCGTAACCAATTCGTTGATAGGTTGAGACACCCGTTTGCTCATAGATGGAGCGATTGTCTAATTGAGCATAGCCCTGAATAGCTTCCTGATAATTCCCTAACTCGCTATCCAACTCAGCCAAACCAAAAACTAATAAGGCATCATCTGAGTAATTTAAGGCTTCCAGTAACTTTTCACGCGCTACATCTGTCAATCCTTCCAACTGATAGAGGTCAGCCTTCAAGGCCAAAGCCGACACGTACCAGTCACTTTCGGGTGTGATTTCCTCAAGGTAAGCAAAGGCTTCCTCAACATTGCCATCCTCACTAGTAATGCTTGCTAAATTCAGATTCACTTCTGGAAATTCTGAAACGATATGTTGGTAAATTTCTTTTGCTTGAGGATAAAAGCCAATTCCCTCTAGATAGCTTGCTAGTTCATAGAGAACTTCACTTGAATCTGTTTCGAGGGCTTTGTGAAAATACTGATCCGCTTTGGTTAAATCCTGTTCATCCAAAGCCTGGAGCATGCGTTGACTATTGTTCACTCTTGATTTCCTCCCCTTCTTCTTCATACAGACCGCTGACTTTTTTATACCAGTTAAAGATAGCTGAGATAACGACCTTGGCAGAAGCATAGACAGGAATTCCCAGCAAGACTCCCCAAATACCAAACATAGAACCTGAAGTTAGGAGAACAAATAGGACATTTATCGGATGGATGTTTAACTGACTACCTAAAATAAGCGGAGAAACGAAGCGACCTTCAATCGTTTGTTCAACAATAAAGACAATAATTACTTTCAAAAGCATCACAGGTCCTGCTATCAAGCCCAAAACCAAAGCAGGCAACATCGCTAGAAAACTACCTAGATAAGGTACTAGATTAAGGATACCAGCCGTGATCCCTAGAGTCACAGCATATCTGAGACCAATAATCTTAAAGAAGATAATAAACATAATTGCCACGATAATAGCAACTGTAACCTGCCCTCTAACATAGTTTGACAACTGTTTATTAACATCTGACAAAACTTGTCCGACAGGTTCTTTTAACTTGTTTGGGATGAATTTAGTCAGGTAATCTCGCAAGCCTTTCCCATCTCTCAAAAGATAAAAGAGCATGAAGGGTACGATAATAACCGCAACAATGACCTGGGAAACGCTACTGATAAAGGCGCTAACCCAGTTAACAGCTTGAGAAGAGATTTTGCTGGCCCACATGGTCGCCTCACTAGAAACATTGGAAAGAACCTGCTCCAACTGTGGTCTAAAATCATCTGGCAAGCGTTTGGTTACAAGGTCATTGATCACCTTATCAGCATCTTCCAGGTATGTCGGCACATTCTTCGCAAAATTTAAGACTTGACGTTGCAGATTAGGAATTGCGACTGCCAGCCCCCAAATGATAAAGAGTCCAATAATAACAAAAACAATACTAATGGCAAGGACACGATTGATCTTGTGCTTCTCCATCCAGTCCACAATCGGATTGAGGAGGTAATAAAGTAAACCAGATAAAATAACTGGCAACATGACAACTCCTAGAAAATCCAAAACTGGTAAAAAGATAAAACTAATCTTACTTAGAATAAAAATGTTTAGCCCCAGTAACAAGGTTACTAAAAATACAGTGATGGCTTTATTATCCAAAAACCACTTGAAGAACCAAGATAGGCTAAAATGTTTCTCTTTATGTTCCATAAATACATCCTTTCTGTCATCCTCTCATTATACCATTTTTAGACTAAAATAACTCTTTTTTAAAGTGCTTACATGAATAGACAAAAAGAAAAATCTCCTCTATTGAACTGCACCCCAAAAGTTAGATTTTTCTGTCTAACTTTTAGGGTGCAAATCAAATTGAGGAGATTTATTTAATCTTTAATATGACTTGATAGTTGTTTTTGGTATTCTTCGTTTGATTTTGCTTTTTCTTCAGCAAATTTCTTGCGGAATTCTTCCATTTCTTTACTTGTCACAATCTTATCTTGAATCTTCAGATATTTATAACTGTTTTCGCCTGTTTTATCGCCGACCCAACCATCTGCTCCTGTTCCTGGAACTTTCTTTGTAACAAGCATTTGGGCACCATCAGAGTTAACAGGGATGATCAAAGCACTGTCTGTCAACCATGCTTGAGCTTTAGCATATTTTGAATAGCGTTTTTCGAGATCTGTTTTCTCACTGTTAGCATCATCAAGTAATTCTTTGTATTTATCCAATCCTACTGCCTTAATGGCTGAACTATCTGATCCTGGTGCAATACCAAGTGCTCCAAGAAGAGTTGGTCCAGATGTTGGATCAAATGCATCAAGATAGGTTGATGGATCTGCATAGTCTGGGCTCCATCCACTGTTTGGATTGATATCCCAGTCGATATTGTCTTTTGAAGTTGCAAGAACGGTCATACTTCCCAATTCATCATCAGAAACTTGTTGGATATCAACCACTACATTTTCAGCTCCAAGAGCTTCCTCTATTGATTGTTTATACGATTGAGCTTGACGTACAAAATCTGTTTGAGTAGAGGATACTGGCAAGTCCAAATGAATAGGGAACTGAACACCGTCGGCTTGAAGAGTTTTCTTAGCCGCTTCAAGTTTAGTTTTAGCTTTCTCTACATTATGAAGTGAATCTTGTGCATCATCTAAGCTAACATCGCTCCAAGCAGTATCCAACTTGTCAAGTTCTGTTTTTGTTACTTGACCAAAAGATTGATCCCCAATTTGAACAAATGTTGGAGGTGTAAAGCTAGTACGTAATTTACGAGGGGCAACTTCATCACCAAATACTTGAGAGACAGCAGCCTTACGATCTGCTCCAAAAGCCAAGGCTTGGCGGAAATCTTTGTTCAACAAAGCTTTCTTAGTAGATGTCTTTTCTTCGTCCGTTGTTTTAGAAGTATGGTTATAGGCTACACGGTCAATATTAGTTGAAATGTAGTAGCTACCTCCTCTTTGTTGACCATACACAATGTTGTCTTTGTATTTTTCTTTGAATCGCTCATAGTTTGCAGAATTCTTAAAGAGGGGAGCTGCTGGGTAGTGGCCTTCATCAAAACCACGACCAAGAGAGTCTGCATCTTGACCATCAAAGAAGGTCAATTTTATATCATCAATGAAGACATTTCCTTTATCCCAATAGTTTTGGTTTTTTGTCATCTCGATTGAAGATTTCGATGTGAGACCTTTCAGAAGGTAAGGACCATTGTATAGAATACTTGTAACATCAGTAGGTTTACCAAAATCATCCCCCTTAGAGGCTAAAAAGTCTTCATTGATTGGTGCTAAAACACCCATCGTTGTCTTGGAATTCCAGAAAGATTCAGGATTATTAAGCGTATAAACAAGAGTATAATCATCTGTCGCCTTAATTCCAACAGTAGAAAAATCATTTGTTTTTCCGTTAATATAATCATCCAACCCTTTGATTGAATCCTGTACGAGATAGAGGGCTTGTGATTTCTTAGCGACAGCATGTTTCAAACCTGTCACGAAATCCTGAGCCTTTACTTCACCATATTCTTCGCCTTCATTAGTGTACCACTTAATCCCTTTCCGGATTTTATAGGTGTAAGTCAAACCATCTTTAGAAACACTCCAGTCCTCTGCTACAGAGGGCACAAGATTTCCATATTGGTCATTCTCAAGCAAACCATCGATGACATTCCCAGTCACCTGTTTGGTACTGGAATTTCCAGAAACTGTATAGTCCAAAGTTGCAGGATCCGATGAGAAGACATAAGTATAAGTCACAGGTTGGTTGGCATTTTTACCACCAGACGAACAAGCTGCTAGTAGTGCTGATGACAACACTGCTACTGCAGCCGTTAGAAAAATACGTTTTTTCATAAGACACTCCTTTAAATCAAATATATGATTATTATATCACTTTGATTTTTGAAAGCAAGGTAAAAACTAAATAAATCTTCCTAAGATGTTTTCTGTAATTTTCAAAAAATGATGAAAGTCAGTTAAGAATTTCATTTTGTGGTATAATAAATTTATCATTATTAAGAGGTATGGACATGAAAGAAACTGTTTATTTTGGAACTTACACTCGTCGCTTATCTAAAGGGATTTACAAAGCTGATTTTAATACAGAAACAGGCCAGCTTGCAAATCTTGAACTCTTTGCTGCTGAACCAAGTCCGACCTACCTTGCCTTTGACCAACAGCAACACTTATACACCGTAGGGAGTCAGGATGGTTTGGGTGGAATCGCTGCTTACAAGGCAGATGGCACTTTGTTAAATCATGTAGTGGAAGAAGGCGCTCCTCATTGTTATGTGGCAGTAGATGAAAAACGTGGTCTCGTTTATGGGGCCAACTATCATAAAGGTCAAGTTCTAGTTTATAAACGTCAATCGGATGGTAGCCTCATCCAAACAGATCTAGATCAGCATAGCGGACAAGGTCCTCATGAAAACCAATCTTCCCCACATATACACTTTACGGATCTAACACCTGACCAATATCTCGTCACATGTGATCTAGGAACGGATGAAGTAACGACCTACGATGTTAGCCCAGAAGGAAAACTAAGTAAACTCTACACTTATCACAGCCAAGCTGGAGCAGGTGCTCGCCACATCGTTTTCCATCATCATTATAAGATTGCCTACCTCATCTGTGAACTCAACAGTACCATTGAAGTCTTGATTTACGATGGTGTTGGTGAATTTGAACGCATGCAAGTCATTTCGACTTTGCCAGATGGATATGAGGGATTTAATGCTACTGCTGCCATTCGTCTTTCAAAAGACGGTAAATACCTCTATGCATCCAACCGAGGTCATGATTCCATTGCAGTATTTAGCATCCTAGCTGATGGTAGTTTGGAATTATTAGAGATCGTTCCAAGTCATGGTAAAACACCACGTGATTTTGATATCACACCTGATCAGGAATTTTTGATTGCTGTTCACCAAGATTCTGATAATGCAACGGTCTTTAAGCGCAATCCTGAAACTGGTCGATTAGCTGAGCTTTCTAACGATTTCCAAGTTCCCGAAGCCGTTTGCATCACATTTAAACATTAATGTAAAATAAAAATGAACTTGCTTAAGCAAGTTCATTTTTATTTTATAGTTTATTTCCGACATTGATACGGTTAATGGCACGTTGTAAAGCAACCTTAGCTCGCCGTTCTTGGTCAATCAAGTGTTTATCTTGTGCTTCTTCAATCTCACGTTCAGCACGAAGTTTAGCACGTTGGGCACGGCTAATATCGATATCACGAGCACGTTCTGCTGAGTCTGCTACAATAGTAATGATGTCATTGGCAATCTCGATAATTCCTCCGTTCACTGCAATCCAGTTCACATGAGTATCGTCATCGATTCGTTTTACCTTTACTTCATCAACCGCTAAAACCGCAATCATATTTTCATGTCGTGGCAAGATCCCCATCTCACCATCCAGAGTTCGTACCGATACAAAGCTGGCATGGTGATCATAGACGAGGCCATCTGGTGTCACGATCTGGACAGTTAAATGAGCCATAGATCACCTCTTAAAATCCCATTTTCTCAGCCTTAGCAATGACGTCTTCGATTGAACCGACACCACGGAAGGCATCTTCCGGTAGATGGTCATGTTTTCCTTCAAGGATTTCCTTAAAGCCGCGAACTGTTTCCGCTACTGGTACATAAGAACCAGGTTGACCAGTAAATTGTTCGGCAACGTTGAAGTTTTGAGACAAGAAGAACTGGATACGACGGGCACGAGCAACCAAAGTCTTTTCTTCATCAGAGAGTTCATCCATACCAAGGATAGCAATGATATCTTGCAATTCATGGTAACGTTGAAGGACACGTTTGACTTCAGCAGCAACTGCATAGTGCTCCTCACCAACAATCTCAGGTGCCAAGGCACGAGAGCTTGAAGCAAGTGGGTCAACGGCTGGGTAAATCCCCAACTGTACCAACTTACGTTCCAAGTTAGTTGTTGAATCCAAGTGAGCGAAGGCCGTTGCTGGCGCAGGGTCAGTATAGTCATCCGCTGGCACATAGATAGCCTGGATAGAAGTTACAGAACCCTTCTTAGTTGAAGTGATACGCTCTTGCAATTGACCCATTTCCGTAGCAAGGGTTGGTTGGTAACCAACGGCTGAAGGCATCCGACCCAAAAGGGCAGATACTTCTGAACCAGCTTGGGTGAAACGGAAGATATTATCGATAAAGAGAAGCACATCTTGGCCTTCTACATCACGGAAATATTCGGCGATTGTCAAGCCAGTAAGGGCAACACGCATACGTGCTCCAGGTGGTTCATTCATCTGACCAAATACCATGGCTGTTTTCTCGATAACACCTGATTCTTTCATTTCCCAGTAAAGGTCGTTCCCTTCACGAGTACGTTCCCCAACACCGGTAAATACTGAAATACCACCGTGTTCTTGGGCAATATTGTGAATCAATTCTTGAATCAAGACGGTTTTACCAACTCCGGCACCACCGAAAAGTCCAACTTTACCACCTTTTAGGTAAGGGGCAAGAAGGTCGATAACCTTGATCCCTGTTTCCAAGATTTCAGATGAGGTAGACAATTCATCAAAAGTTGGAGCTTTCTTATGAATTGGCTGACGCTCAGCGTCTTCAGCGAAAGGAGCATCCAAGTCGATGGTATCTCCCAAAACGTTGAAGACACGTCCCAAAGTTTCTTTACCTACTGGAACAGAGATTGGACGGCCTGTGTCCAAAACTTCCATACCACGAGTCAAACCATCTGTTGATTCCATGGCGATGGTACGAACCATACCATCACCTAACTCCAAGGCTACTTCAAGGACGATTTTTGTTTTTCTTTCGTCATTTTTGTAGACGACAAGTGCATTATTAATCTCAGGAAGTGTTTCCCCTGCTGCGAACAAGACGTCGACAACGGGTCCAATAACCTGAGCAATTTTACCTGAACTCATCTCCTTCTCCTATTCTATATAAGATACTGTCGGTTCCTAGTTCAACTAGGGCCTAAGTTCATTTTGATATGAGGGAGGCAAAGCCTTATTCTAAGGCACTAGCCCCCGCTACAATTTCTGTAATTTCTTGTGTAATCGCCGCCTGTCTGGCACGGTTATACTGGATTGTCAAATCATTGATGACTTTCTTGGCATTATCAGTCGCCGTTTGCATGGCTGTCATACCTGCAGCATTCTCAGCTGTCTTGGCATCAATGATAGCCCCGTATATCATACTTTCTGCAAACTGAGGTAACAACTGCTCTAGAATCTCATCACGACTCGTTTCCAACTCAAATGTCAAGCTATACTCTTCATCCGCTTCATTTGGATCTAAGTCAACGATTGGAAGCATTTGTTCTACACGCATTTGACTTGTGAGAGTATTGACATGATGATTGTAGCAGACGTATAATTCATCAAAAAGTTCGTTTTGATACATTTCAATCGTTTTTGAAATAATTTTACGAACTTCATCAAAACTAGGTTGATCTGCCAAGCCACGTAGTTCATAGATTGGCTGAATACCACGAGCCTTAAAGAAATCAGCTCCCATCCCACCGATACAGATGATCTCAAAACCTTTACCATCTGGATGGTATTCATCTTTCAACTCCATAACGGCTTTAAGGATGGAAGCATTATAACCTCCAACCAAGCCACGGTCTGAAGTGATAACGATATAGCCTGTTTTCTTAACTGGGCGACTGATGAGCATCGGATTGGTTGAACCACCAGATCCGTTACCATGCAGAATATCCGTCAAAAGCTTACGAACTTTCTGAGCGTAAACTTGGAAGTTGCGCGCTGCTTCTTCAGAGCGACCTAGTTTAGCAGCCGATACCATTTGCATGGCATTAGTGATTTGACTAGTATTTTTTGTTGAGGCGATTTTTGTTTTAATATCATTTAGAGATACTGCCATCTGACACCTCTATTCTTATTGGAAGCTGGATTGTTTGAGAAACTCTGTAATCGCAGCATCCAAGACTGCTTCTTCTGGCAAGTCTTTTGTTTCACGAATAGTTTCCAAAATCTCTGGATGTTGTGCATCAAAGAAATCATGAAACTCTTCCTCAAAACGAACAATGTCATCTACAGGAATCGTATCCAAGAAACCATGTGTCAAAGCATAGAGAATGGTTACTTGTTTCTCAACAGGTAGTGGTTTATGAACAGGTTGTTTCAATACTTCTACAGTACGACGTCCACGGTTCAACTTAGCCTGTGTTGCTGCATCCAAGTCAGAACCAAACTTAGTGAAGGCTTCCAACTCACGGTATGAAGCAAGGTCGATACGAAGTGTACCAGCAACCTTTTTCATGGCTTTGATTTGTGCAGAACCACCTACACGGGATACAGATGAACCCGCATCGATGGCTGGACGAATACCCGCATTGAAGAGACCATCACCGAGGAAGATTTGACCATCTGTGATTGAAATCACGTTGGTTGCGATATAAGCAGAGATATCTCCTGCTTGTGTCTCGATAAATGGTAGAGCTGTGATTGAACCACCACCAAGTTCATCAGAAACTTTAGCTGAGCGCTCAAGCAAACGGCTGTGGAGGTAGAAAACATCCCCTGGGAAGGCTTCACGACCTGGTGGACGACGAAGCAAGAGAGAAAGTTCACGATAAGCGACCGCTTGTTTTGAAAGATCATCATAAACGATCAAAACATGCTTCCCTTGGTACATAAACTCTTCTGCCATGGCAACCCCAGCATAAGGAGCTAGGAAGAGCAATGGAGAAGGTTGTGAAGCAGAAGCTGTCACAACGATTGTGTAGTCCAAGGCACCGTACTGACGAAGTGTTTCAACTTGCGTACGAACAGTTGACTCTTTTTGTCCAATCGCTACATAGATACAGATCATATCTTGACCTTTTTGGTTCAAAATAGCATCAATAGCGATGGTTGTTTTCCCTGTCTGACGGTCACCGATAATCAACTCACGTTGACCACGACCAATCGGAACAAGGGCATCAATAGCTTTCAAACCTGTTTGCAATGGTTCTGATACAGACTTACGTTGCATAACACCAGGAGCCGACGCTTCTACTGGACGAGACTTATCAGTATGGATTTCTCCAAGACCGTCAACTGGACGACCAAGTGGATCCACAACACGTCCAATAAGGCTCTCACCAACAGGAACTTCCATGATTTTACCTGTACGACGAATGGTATCGCCTTCACGAATATCTGTAAAGTCACCTAGGATGATAATCCCAACGTCTGTTGACTCCAAGTTTTGCGCCATCCCATAAGAGCCATTTTCAAAAATCAACAGCTCTCCACTCATGGCATTTTCAAGGCCGTGAGCACGCGCAATTCCGTCCCCGATATAGGTTACAACACCTGTTTCAGATACATCAAAATTGGGTTTGAAATTTTCAATTTGTTGCTTAATTAAAGCGCTGATTTCTTGTGCGTTAATTGCCAAAAGAACACCACTTTCTATTTCAAATTTTCTTTAACAACTCGAAGTTGTTGTTTAATACTCACATCAATTGTCTTGTGATTAGCAAAAATGACAAAACCACCAATGAGTCCTTCATCAATTTGTTCTTTGACGCTCCGCACTTTCAGAGACATTTTTTTCTCTATCAATGGGAGCAGACGTTCCTTCTGTTCATCTGTTAAAGGATGGGCTGAAGAAATAGTTACTACAAAACGATTGGTCTCTTTTTCAAGGCGATTCAAACAATCTGCAATTACTTCATAAAAAAGATTTGCTCTGTGATTGTAAACCAGAACTTGAATAAAGTTTTGCATTAAAGGTGAGACAGAGTCTTGAAAGAAACCAACTGTTTTTTCCTTATCAGACTCATCAACTGCCACCTGAGCTAAAAAAGAAGGTAAGCCCGTTTCTTCTGCGACTTGCTTGATTTGATCCAAGTCTGAAAAAATCCGGTCCTCTTCTCCTTTTTCAATCACTAATTGGACAAAAGGCATGCTGTATTTTTCAATTACCTTTGCTGTCTTCTTGTCCATTAGGCTTCTCCTAGCTGATCGATATACTGATCAATGAGTTCCTTATGGGCATGACTGTCAAGGTTTTGTGAGATGATTTTCCCAGCTAGACTAACTGTCAAATCTGCCACCTCGCCCTTAACACTTTGTAAAGCATCAGCTTTATTTTGAGCAATTTCTTGGTTGGCTTTTTCTTTTAAGCGCCCTGCTTCAAGTTTAGCTTCGGCTAAAATATCGGCTTTACTTTTCTCAGCAGTTCCCTTTGCATTCTCGATAATCGTTTTAGCTTCGGTACGGCTACCTGCTAACTCAGCTTCACGTTTGTTAGCTAGTTCCTCAGCCTTTTTACGGGCTTCCTCGGCACCATCAATATCTGAAGAAATCTTTTCAGCACGTTCATCCAAGATGCTGGAAATATTTCCCCAAGCATATTTTTTCACTAAAAAGATCAATAAAAGGAAGGAACCAGCGATAAGAATAAAGTCACCGATAATGGTACTAATAGTTAAATCCATCTTCTAATCCTCCTCTACTTACTCTTCCCCTTCATTTATTTTTTTACCAATGTACATAGATGACAACATGGTAAATACATAAGCCTGAATACATGAAATGAAAATTGAAAAGGCTGTCCATAACATGTTTGCGATAAAGGCAAAAGGATACCAATACAAAGCATTTTGTGACAAGGCTAATAGCAATCCAGCTAAGACCTCACCGGCAAAAATATTTCCGTAGATCCGAATCGCCAAGGAAGCAAAATTGGTGAACTCTTCTAAAATGTTCATCGGAGTCATAAAGCCAGGTGTAACAAATGCTCTCAAATATTCTTTAACGCCTCTACGACGAACTCCTTCTACATGGGCGATCAAAGTGATCAAGAATGATAGGGATAAATCGTATCCAAGGTTGGCTGTTGGGGAAGTCCACAAGTTATAACCGTTTGTTGTTTGTACTTTTGCCATTAAGCCGATATTATTGGCAACCAAGATAAACAGAAATAGAGAAAACAGAAATAAGGAATAATCCTTGATGTATGATTCTCCAATGTTTGGTTTGGTAAAACCAATCACAAAGTCGTAAATCATCTCAAGAGCATTTTGTTTGCCCTTTGGACGGATGGTCATTTTACGACTTGCCCAGTAGACAAAGGCAAAAACCATCAAAACAGTTACAAGAGACATGGCAAGCAGGGTCAAATCAAAGGATATTGGTCCAATATTAACGGTTGGATTCAAACTTTCTTCCATGGTTTGACACCTCCATTTCTAAATAGAGTTGTCTATTTAATGACAAATGACATCGCCAAGGTTACAAAGAATGTTCCTTCGATAAAGGCAATCCCCATGATCATCAAACTACGCAATTGTGGGATGATGTCTGGTTGGCGTGCTGCAGACTTGAACAAACCGTTCATCAAAAATCCTTCTGCAAGAGATACACCCATACAGGCAAGACATAGACCGAAAAATGTTAAATTCATGATGAATTCTCCTTTTATTTAAAATTTACTTACTTAGTTTAGTCCTAAAATTTGTTTTTGTCAACTTTTTACTTACGTTGGAAGCGTTTCAGATGATTTATTTCTATTTTTGCTATTTTTATACCACTGTATAGATAAGTTTCTCATTTTATGATGAAATGTGTTTCCACTTTTTCTATATTTTCCGAAATAAATTGAAAAATCTAAGTTTAGAACTTGGATAGATTCATTTTATTTGAAATGGTAGGAATAGTGTTGTTTACACCCTGGATTAAATGGAGCGCTACAATAAGGACAAGCTATCTGTTCTTGATATTCTTGAAAAGTCATTGTCCTTTTACAGGCCCCACATAAAATCGGTTGATCCTCAGAAAGCGCCAAGGGGTAGGGAGAAAATACATGTGTTTCCAGAGCATTGTGACACTGATAGCATGCGTAATATTTCTTGCATTCATAACACTGGAGTGAAACAATATCCCTTTCACTATGATAATGAACACATCTGCTTTCATCATCTACCAATAAACCTTGAGCTTGAATCATTCCCTTTTCCTTATCTAAGCACGAACTGTGACACTTGTCCCGTCTTCCTTATAGAGGTTGATAAGCCCTTCTTTCAGAGCACGTACCATATCCCCAGCTTGTACAGGTTGCGGAACCTTGATTGTCAAGAGTTCCATTGGATTTGGAGCGCGATCGATTTTATTTCCCTTGGCATCGTGAAGATCCTCGATATAGGTTTCAAAATGACGGAAACCTGGTCCATAAAACTCCACTTGGTCGCCTTCGTTGATGACATTCCGTTGACGAATGGTTGCCGTTTGAGTCGTATCATCGTACGCAACCACTTCAGCGACAAACTTGTATTCAGGGATTTTACGACGTGCACCAAACAACTGTTCATTTTCTGTAGGTGTACTATAGTAGAAACCTGTTGCCAATTCACGTTGGGCAACCTTCCACATCTCATCTACCAGGTCTTGTTTAATAGCTTCAAATTTTTCTGGGCTTTCAAGGTAAGCATCCACAGCCGCCTTGTAACAGTTGGTTACAGTTGAAACATAGTGGATTGACTTCATACGACCTTCAATTTTTAGACTATCCACACCATTTTCAATCATATCTGGAATATGGTCAATCATGGACATGTCAACGGCTGACATCGAAAATTCTTCAGGAATTTCACCTTTAAGACTCTTGCGTTCTTGACCAAAAGGCATGTCGTAAAGGTCGTATTTCCAACGGCAAGACTGCGAACAACCACCACGGTTGGCGTCACGCATACTCATGTGGTTTGAAAGCGTACAGCGACCTGAGTAAGAAATACACATGGCTCCATGGACAAAGGCTTCAATCTCTACGTCTGTGCGTTTGCGAATCTCTGCCAATTCTTCCATTGAAACTTCACGCGCCAAAACGACACGAGTCAAGCCCAGTTCTTTCCAGAACTCTAGCGTTTCATAGTTCGTCGCACTGGCTTGGGTAGAGAGGTGGATTTCAAGACCTGGTGCTTCTGTTGCTGCAATCATAATCAAGGCCGGATCTGACACGATAACTGCCGCAATACCAATGTCACGCAACTTACGGAACCACTCACCAGCCCCAGCTTCATTTCCTTCGTGCATAACCATGTTGGCAGCTACATAGACCTTGGCACCATACTTGGCAGCGAATTGCACACCTTCTTCCATCTGTTCAAAGGTGAAGTTTCCTGCACGGCTACGAAGACCATAAGCCTGTCCACCTATAAAAACAGCATCAGCTCCATACCGAACAGCCACTTTTAGTTTCTCTAAAGTCCCTGCAGGCGATAAAACCTCAGGACGTTTTAATGTTTTTGTCATTTTTTCTCCTATTTGCAATATAAAAGTTTGACGTTTTTCCTTCTCATTTTATAGTAAATAAAGGATAAAATCAAGCCTAGACAGATTGTTTTGACAATTCTAATCTTTTAAAAAACAAAAAACTAGCCTTTCTAAACTAGTTATTTTCAAGATAAAATTCAAAGCGTTCGCCCACGTATTGACTCTTTACATATTCGAAAGCTGTCCCATCTTCAAGATAAGAAACCTGAGTCAAAGCTAAAATGGCATGCCCCTTTTCAACTTCCAGATAGTGAGCAATTTTTTCCTTAGCTAATCTCGCATAAATGGTCTGTTGGGATTTGCCAATCCGGTAGCCATACTGCTGCAAGGTTTGAAAGAAGTGACTGGTGATTTCTTCTTTTTTGAAATCCTTAATGAATTTCTCAGGAATGGATGCGACTTCATAGACTAGCGGAACTTGGTCAGCGTAACGCACCCGTTCCATACGGATAATATTCTCTGTCGGAGTAATCCCTAGCTTTGCGACCTCTTGCTCATTTGGAATGGTTCTTCTGTAAGAAATGAGTTGACTAGAAGGGACTTTCCCCTGAGATTTGACAATCTCCGTAAAACTGGTTGTCCCCCGCATTTTTTCTTGGACACGAGTGCTAGAGACAAAAGTCCCACTTCCTACACGACGCTCCAAAACTCCTTCCTCAACCAAGAGAGAGATAGCCTGGCGTAATGTCATCCGGCTAACTTGAAACTGTTCAGCTAAATCTCGCTCACTTGGAAGCCTCTCACCAATTTTCCAATGATGCTCATCTATATCCTTTTTGATCTGATCGTGGATTTTCATATAAGCTGGTAACATGATTCTCACTTCTTTTCTTTATTTTCTCCATTGTACCGTATTTGCTAAGAAAAAGTCAAACTTTGCCTTGTTTAGTTGGTAATTCGCCCCTATTTGTGATAAAATATTGAAAAAGATATTTCTTTTGAGAAAGGAAAAAGATGAGCAACATTTCAACTGATTTGCAAGATGTCGAAAAAATCATCGTGCTGGACTATGGTAGCCAATACAACCAGCTGATTTCACGCCGTATTCGTGAAATTGGTGTTTTTTCTGAGCTAAAAAGTCACAAAATCTCAGCTGCAGAGGTTCGTGCGATTAACCCTGTAGGGATCATCCTCTCTGGTGGACCAAACTCTGTATACGAAGATGGTTCATTTGATATTGACCCAGAAATTTTTGAACTTGGCATTCCAATTTTAGGAATCTGCTATGGTATGCAACTTTTAACTCATAAACTTGGAGGAAAAGTTGTCCCTGCTAGTGATGCTGGTAACCGTGAGTATGGTCAATCACCACTTACCCATACCACTTCTGCCCTCTTTGAAGGAACTCCTGAAGAACAGATCGTTTTGATGAGCCATGGCGATGCTGTTACAGAGATTCCAGCCGATTTTGTTCGTACTGGTACTTCTGCTGACTGTCCTTATGCAGCCATTGAAAACCCAGAAAAGCACATCTATGGTATCCAATTCCACCCAGAAGTTCGCCATTCTGTATACGGGAATGATATCCTTCGCAACTTTGCCCTTAACATCTGTAAGGCTAAAGGTGACTGGTCAATGGACAACTTTATCGATATGCAGATCAAGAAAATCCGTGAAACTGTAGGCGACAAGCGTGTTCTTCTCGGTCTATCAGGTGGTGTTGACTCTTCTGTTGTTGGGGTTCTTCTTCAAAAAGCAATCGGTGATCAATTGATCTGTATCTTTGTAGACCACGGTCTTCTCCGTAAGGGAGAGACTGACCAAGTTATGGACATGCTTGGTGGTCAGTTTGGTTTGAATATTGTCAAAGCTGATGCTTCAAAACGTTTCCTTGACAAACTTGCTGGCGTTTCTGACCCTGAACAAAAACGTAAAATCATCGGTAACGAATTTGTTTATGTCTTTGATGACGAAGCTAGCAAGCTAAAAGATGTAAAATTCCTTGCTCAGGGAACGCTTTACACTGACGTGATTGAGTCTGGTACAGATACTGCTCAAACCATCAAATCACACCACAATGTTGGTGGTCTTCCAGAAGACATGCAATTTGAATTGATTGAACCATTGAACACTCTTTATAAAGACGAAGTCCGTGCCCTCGGTACAGAGCTTGGTATGCCAGACCACATCGTATGGCGCCAACCATTCCCAGGACCAGGACTTGCTATCCGTGTCATGGGTGAAATCACTGAAGAAAAACTAGAAACTGTTCGTGAGTCTGATGCTATCCTGCGTGAAGAAATCGCTAAAGCTGGTCTTGACCGCGATATCTGGCAATACTTCACTGTCAACACAGGCGTTCGTTCAGTTGGTGTTATGGGTGATGGTCGTACTTATGACTACACAATCGCCATTCGTGCAATCACTTCTATCGATGGTATGACAGCAGACTTTGCCAAAATTCCTTGGGAAGTCCTTCAAAAGATTTCCGTACGAATCGTAAATGAAGTGGATCACGTTAACCGTATCGTCTACGATATTACAAGTAAACCACCTGCAACTGTAGAGTGGGAATAAACCAATCAAACACAAAAGAACTCTGAATCGGATTCAGAGTTCTTTTTTAGGTAAGCACTTCTACTTTCCTTTTTTATTTACGTTTTTTCTTCGCTTTTTTCATTTTGTTGGCCATACGTTTCATAGACTGTTTCATGGCAAATTCACCGATTTTACCTTTGAGACCTCCACCAAACATCTGGCTCATATCTGGCATGCCTGCTCCTCCGAGAGCTGACATATCCGGCATTCCACCTTGTCCCATCATGCTTTCAAGGGCAGACATATCCATTCCTCCCATATTTGGCATATTTTTAGGAAAGTTATTTGGATTGATTCCCATCTGCTTCATCATCTTGTTCATATCTCCAGACATGACACCTTGCATGAGCTGTTTGGCCTGGTTAAAGTCTTTGATGAATTTATTCACTTCAATAAAAGTATTTCCAGATCCAGCAGCGATACGACGACGACGACTTGGATTTAACAAATCAGGATTTTCACGTTCTTCAGGTGTCATGGAAGACACGATAGCACGTTTACGAGCAATCTGATGCTCATCTACCTTCATGTTTTGAAGGGCTGGATTGTTAGCCATACCTGGAATCATCTTGAGCAAGTCTTCCATTGGCCCCATGTTTTGCACCTGATCCAACTGATCGATGAAATCATTGAAATCAAAGGTGTTTTCACGCATCTTCTCAGCCATTTCAAGGGCCTTTTGCTCATCGTACTCTTGAGAAGCTTTCTCAATAAGAGTGAGCATATCCCCCATACCAAGGATACGGCTTGACATACGGTCTGGGTGGAAGGTTTCAATATCTGTAATCTTTTCACCCGTACCAGTGAACTTGATTGGTTTACCAGTGATGTGACGAACCGATAGGGCCGCACCTCCACGTGTATCCCCATCAATCTTGGTAAGGATAACCCCAGTCACTTCTAACTGAGCATTAAACTCACGAGCAACATTAGCTGCTTCCTGACCAATCATAGCATCAACGACGAGCAGAATTTCATTTGGTTGAGCCAAAGCTTTTACGTCACGAAGCTCATTCATGAGGAGTTCGTCAATCTGCAAACGCCCTGCCGTATCAATCAAGACATAGTCGTTGTGATTGGTTTGTGCTTGCTCCAAACCTTGACGAACAATCTCAACAGCTGGCACTTCTGTTCCAAGTGCAAAGACAGGAACATCAATTTGCTGTCCAAGTGTTTTCAACTGATCAATGGCAGCTGGACGATAAATATCCGCCGCAATCATCAAAGGACGTGCATTTTCTTCCTTCTTGAGTTTGTTAGCCAGCTTACCAGCAAAGGTTGTTTTACCAGCCCCCTGCAAACCGACCATCATGATAATCGTAGGAATCTTAGGTGACTTAATAATTTCTGCCGTATCAGAACCTAAAACAGCTGTCAGTTCCTCGTCAACGATTTTGATAATCTGTTGGGCAGGATTAAGGGTATCAATGACCTCGTGTCCGACTGCACGTTCACGAACCTTCTTGATAAAGTCCTTTACAACAGGTAAGGCAACGTCGGCTTCCAGCAAGGCCAAGCGAATCTCTTTGGTTGCTTCCTGGACATCAGCCTCAGTGATTTTTCCCTTTTTACGTAGATTTTTAAAAACGTTCTGTAAACGTTCTGTTAAACTTTCAAATGCCATTTTTTTCTCCTATTTTCTCAATTCAGTGGAAATCGTCCGAAATGTTGCAAACACTCAAGTTCTTCGGGTGTGATTTCTTTCATGATTTCATTTGGATATCCCCAACAGCTAAAACCTATTTGCATAGCTTTGGAGATATCATTGGGCGAGATAATCTGTAGTCGAGTAGGAAATGGTTCCTCTGCGGCTAATAGTTTGCAAGGTAATCCTTGATAAATAACTAGACTGCCCATGATTACTCCCGATTGTCAATGCTTGTTAAAATTTCAATCTGCTCCTGCAGAAAGTCATCCTTGGGATAACGCTCCAAGATCTGGTCAAAAATCTGACTGCGGACAATGTAGTCCGAATACATGTGCAATTTCATCTCATAATCTTCTAGAATCTTTTCTGTCCGCTTGATATTATCATAAACAGCTTGACGACTGACACCGAACTCTTCAGCAATCTCAGCAAGACTGTAGTCATCAGCATAGTAGAGTTCAATATAGTTCATCTGCTTGTCTGTCAAAAGCGCAGCATAAAATTCAAAAAGCGCATTCATACGATTGGTTTTTTCGATTTCCATAACCTTTATTATACCAAAAAAACGATTATACTGCTAGAGTAGAAGCACTTCAAATAGAACAAGAAGAAAAAAGAACCTTGCAAGGCAAGATTCTTTTAGTGTCTGACTTAAATAATTGTTCTTCTGGGAACTTAATCGAATTAAGCTTCGATTTCTGTAACCATACCTGAACCAACAGTACGTCCACCCTCACGGATAGAGAATGTAGTACCTTGCTCTACGGCGATTGGGTGGATCAACTCAACGTCGATAGTCACGTTATCACCAGGCATTACCATTTCAGTACCTGCTGGAAGTTCGATTGAACCTGTAACGTCAGTAGTACGGAAGTAGAATTGTGGGCGGTAGTTGTTGAAGAATGGAGTGTGACGTCCACCTTCTTCTTTAGTAAGGATGTAGACTTCACCTTTGAATTTAGTGTGTGGGTTGATTGAACCTGGTTTAGCGATAACTTGTCCACGTTCGATTTCGTCACGTTGAATACCACGAAGAAGGACACCTACGTTATCTCCGGCAAGACCTTCATCAAGTTGTTTACGGAACATTTCAACACCAGTAACAACTGCTTTTTGAGTTTCGTCTTTGATACCAACGATTTCGATTTCGTCGTTGACACGAACAGTACCACGGTCGATACGTCCTGAAGCAACAGTACCACGTCCAGTGATTGAGAATACGTCTTCGACTGGGAGAAGCAATGGTTTATCTGTATCACGTTCTGGTTCTGGGATGTACTCATCAACAGTATCCATCAATTCCATGATGATATCTTCGTATTTAGTATCACCTTCAAGTGCTTTAAGAGCTGAACCTTGGATAACTGGAAGATCATCACCTGGGAAGTCGTATTCTGACAAGAGGTCACGGATTTCCATTTCAACCAATTCAAGCAATTCTTCGTCGTCTACCAAGTCAACTTTGTTCATGAAGACGATAAGGTGTTTAACACCAACTTGACGTGAAAGAAGGATGTGTTCACGAGTTTGTGGCATTGGTCCGTCAGTTGAAGCTACTACAAGGATAGCTCCGTCCATTTGAGCGGCACCAGTGATCATGTTTTTAACGTAGTCCGCGTGTCCTGGAGCGTCGATGTGAGCATAGTGACGTTTTGCAGTTTCATACTCAACGTGCGCAGTGTTGATAGTGATACCGCGTTCGCGTTCTTCTGGAGCAGCATCGATAGACGCATAGTCTTTAGGTTGGTTAACTGCTGAAGGCAAGCGACGTGCCAAAACAGTTGTGATAGCTGCAGTCAAAGTAGTTTTACCGTGGTCAACGTGTCCGATAGTACCAATGTTAACGTGTGGTTTACTACGATCGTATTTTTCTTTTGCCATTTGAGTAAAAGCCTCCAATAAAATATATTTTATAGATAGACAGTAGGCAATACAGTCTAACTTTCCTTACTATTTTATCAAATTTCTGCTAAATTGCAAGTGTTTTACACATATTTTGTGAATTAATCTGAATCTTACAAAGTGCTGTTCTTCTGCTTCTTTATACAATTCAAGCTTATTTCATTCTAGCAGTATTATGCTCACAAAAAAATCAGGTTTCCCTGATTCTAAATGGATTCTGATTTTTCCAGTTCTTTAGCTTCCTTATGATTTTCATATAATTTTGCCAAGAACTTAGTGATTTCTTTGAGAATAGAGTAGGTTGGTACTGCTACAATCATCCCTATGACGCCGTAGATATTACTTGACAATAAGAGAAGTACCAAAATCGTAATCGGGTGTACTTTCATAACCCCTCCAACGATACGTGGATAGAGAACATTTCCATCAATCTGCTGAATAATAAGCATATAGGCAACCGCAATCAGCATACGATGAGGATCCGTGAATACATTCGCAATCACCATCGGAATCAAGCCAATACTTGGACCAACATAAGGAATCAAATTTGCGATTCCAGAGAAAATAGCAAAAACAAGAGCGTACTTTAATCCGATAACGCTATAACCAATATAGGCTAAACATCCAATAATAACCGCATCAATCGCAATTCCGCTGATATAACGTGCTATGGTTGTATTGAGATTGGTTAAAAGGCTAGAAAGATTTAATTTATCATGTTTTAAGACAGTTCGTTCCAACATGGGCAGCAACTTATGTCCATCTAACAAGAAATAAATCAAGAAGACGGGGGTCATAATGAGAATCAAAACCGTGCTAAACAAGGCTGAAAGGACGCTTCCTAAACTGTTGCTGACGCTATTAAGAATATTCTGTAGGATATCCACATAGGAGAGATTTAACTGTTGAATTGTTTGTTGAATATCGATATTCTGGAAAATAGGGTTCATCGACAAATCAATAACCAAATCCTGCAATCTACTATAGATGTTTTGACTAGAAATAATCAAGCTAGTCAACTGATTAATCAGAATCGGCAAGAGATAGACGACCCCTACAACGATGGCACCAATTAAAGCACAAAGAGTGACCAAGACACCAATTAGACGATTAATCTTACATCTCTTTTCCAAAAAGGTAACGATTGGATTGGTAATGTAGTAAAAAAATCCACCTAACAAAAATGGAATCATGATGGTATTAACAACCGTCACGAAAGGGGTAATAATCGCTCCCATCTCTCTCCAAAGATAGAAAATCAGTGTTAATAATAAAATTTCAGCTGTCCAAAAAAATAATTTGTTTCTACGGAACATAGGCATCCTCCTCTATTTATTTTATCATATTTCTTCAAAAGATAAGTTGGCTTTAGTATAAAAGCGAGAATATTTTTTTTCTTTATGATAAAATAAAGCTAATATGAAAAAAATAATTCTATCTTTTATAACACTTTTTGTTTTTGGAACAGTTTCTACTGTTTCTGCTCAGGAGTTTGATGTTGCTGCTAAACATGCCATTGCTGTCGAGGCTACAACTGGAAAAATCCTCTACGAGAAAGATGCAAATCAGCCTGTAGAAATTGCTTCTATTACCAAACTTGTTACAGTCTATTTGGTCTATGAGGCCTTGGAACAAGGAACCATCAGCCTATCTACACCTGTCGATATTTCGGACTACCCTTACAAACTTACAACCAATTCTGAGGCGAGTAACGTCCCTATGGAAGCTCGAAATTATACTGTTGAACAATTATTAGAGGCTACAATGGTATCCAGTGCAAACAGTGCTGCGATTGCGCTAGCAGAAAAAATTGCTGGTTCTGAGAAAGATTTCGTTGATAAAATGAGGGCTAAACTTCTTGAATGGGGAATTCAAGATGCAACTATTGTAAATACAACTGGTTTAAATAATGAGACCCTTGGTGATAATATCTATCCCGGTTCTAAAAAAGATGATGAAAACAAGTTGAGTGCCTACGACGTTGCAATAGTCGCTCGTAATCTCATCCGAGATTATCCTCAAGTTTTGGAAATCACCAAAAAGCCAACTTCTACTTTTGCTGGACTTGAAATCCACTCAACCAACTATATGTTGGAAGGAATGCCAGCCTATCGTGGTGGTGTCGACGGTTTGAAAACAGGTACTACCGACAAAGCTGGTGCTTCTTTCGTTGGAACAACCGTTGAAAAAGGGATGCGTATCATTACGGTTGTTTTAAATGCAGACCAGCAAGATAGCAACCCTTATGCACGTTTTACTGCAACTTCTTCACTTTTAGATTATGTTTCTGCGAACTTTGCTTTAAAAACTGTCGTTCAGAAAGGCGAAACCTATAAAGATAGCAAAGTGACAGTCCTTGATGGGAAAGAAGATAAGGTAGCTGCAATTGCTAAGTCAGATATTGCAATCGTCCAACGAGTTGGAAGTGAAACAACATCAGCTCTTCAATTCACACCAAAATCAGAAATAGCCCCACTGGAAGAAGGCAAGGTTGTCGGTACTCTAACCTATGACGATCAGGATTTGGTCGGTCAAGGTTATCTCACTTCTGAAAAACCTTCTTTTGAAATGGTCGCTGAAAAGAAAGTAGAAAAAGCCTTCTTTTTGAAGGTTTGGTGGAATCAATTTATCCGCTTTATCAATGAGAAACTATAAAAAAATCGCGAACAATCGCGATTTTTTCTTTATTTCATTTCATCTCTTTAAAAGCTGCTTCCGCATCTGCATTACTAATAGCACCAAATTGGATTTTTCCGATTTTACCCTGACTGTCAATCAAGTATTCCGTTGGAATACTACGAATTTGGTAGGCTTGGAAGGTAGTTGCTTGCGTATCATATAGAACTGGAATATCCTTGTAGCCTTGTTCTTGGTACCATTTTGGAAAGTCTTGAACTGTTTTTTCACCTTGTAGACCAGGTGCAATGACACTCAAAATTTCAAAGTCTCGATCTTGTTTGGCAGCTAATTCCATCAACTCAGGCATGCTTTTTTTACATGGCCCACACCAAGATGCCCAGAATTTCAAATAGACCTTTTTCCCTTTGTAGTCTGATAACTTCACTTCTTTGCCATCCATAGACTGCAAGGTAAAGTCTGGCGCATCCTTACCCACTGCGATTTGTTGTACAGCAGGTTGTTTTGGACTGCTTGTCTGTTTGGTTTCTTTTTCACCACAGGCAATCAGTAGAAATAGAGACATAATACTCAATCCTGTAAAAATAACTTTTTTCATCTTTTTCTCCTTTTATCCAAGAATTCCTGACAAGGCATTTAACTGCCCTAGCATTAATAATAATCCCATCAAAATAATCAAAGCTCCCCCGATTTTCTTTAGTAGAATCATATGGGGTTTTAATTTACTAAAATAGGGCATAATCCAGCCCGAAGCTAAGGCCAAAACAAGGAAAGGAAGAGCCATCCCCAATGTGTACACTAAGGTTAGTATGGCTCCTTGCCAAGCACCACTCCCTCCTGAAGCCGCTAGAGCTAAGACCGAACTTAATACTGGTCCGATACAAGGGGTCCAACCAAAACTAAAGGTTATCCCAAGTAAAAAGGCTGATAGATAGTGATTTGACTTTGATTGTTTGAAGGTGACTGTCTTTTGAACTTCCAGTTTATTGAAATGCAAGATTTCCATCTGGTGAAGCCCTAAAAGAATAATGACTGTCCCCATAGCATAACGAAACCAGTCTGCATAGAGCATGTGCCCTAGGAATCCGGCTCCAAATCCTAGAATAAAGAAAATGAGGGAGATTCCTGCAATAAAACACAAGGTCCGAATTAAGCCTGACCAGGCAACGTCTCTTCCAAAAAAGCGGAAACTTTTCGAATTTCCTTGATCATCCAGTAAAATACCAGCATAGACAGGTAGCAAAGGAAAGATGCAGGGTGAAAAGAAGGACAGAATACCTGCTAAAAAAACGGATACTAGAAATATAATCGACTCCAACGAATTACCTACTTTCTCAAAATTCTAATCTTATTTTACTATAAAAGAAAAAAATTGTAAGAAGTTTGCTACGCTTGTTTATTTTATCTACATTTGACACAAAAAAAGGAGCTAAGCTCCCTTTTATCGTTCTAATAAGTTCCTTCTTCACCTTGACTAGTCAAGATAACAGGACCGTCTTTGGTAATCACGAATTGATGTTCATATTGGCAAGATAGGCCACCATCTATAGTCTTATGAGCCCAGCCAGTCTTCATATCTGTATCAATTTCCCAGTCACCAGTATTGATCATGGGTTCAATGGTTAGTACCATTCCTTCACGGAGACGGAGTCCACGACCTGCAATACCGTAGTTAGGAACCATTGGCTCCTCGTGCATAGTTGGACCAACACCATGACCAACCAAATCACGAACGACACCGTAACCGCGACTTTCAGCGTATTCTTGAATGGCTGCACCGATATCACCGATACGATTGCCGACAACCGCTTTCTCAATCCCTATATACATAGCTTCCTTGGTCACGTCCATCAAGTTTTTCACTTCTTCAGACGGTGTACCAACCGCATAAGCCCAACATGAGTCTGCTAAACCACCAGTATAGCTTTGGGTGTATTTTTTCATTTGCTCAACATTGTTGAAGTTAAGTTTAGATACATTGAGGTCGGATTTGGCAATCGGACCACCCAGTACCATGTCAACCTTGAGCAAGTCTCCATCTTTCAAGATGTAATGACGTGGAAAAGCATGAGCAACTTCATCGTTGAGAGAGCAACAGGTAGCGTATGGGTAATCCATGACTGCGCCATCCACGCCAATCTGTAAAGGAAGGAAATTTTCCTCTTTACAACGTCGACGAACATACTCTTCAACTTCCCACATATCTACACCTGGCTTAATCAAATCACGTAAGCCGATATGGATACTTGCTAGGAAATCACCAGCCTTGTCCATGGCTTCGATTTCACGTGCTGATTTTAAAGTTATCATTTTTTCTCCTAGATTCTAATTAATTTTAACCGTAACATTTGCTTTTGAAACAATCTGATGACCATGATAAATATCATAATCAATAATAGCTGAGCGTCTCGTGTGGTGAATAATACGAGCCTGAATCCGCAAAGTATCATCTATCTGTACAGCCTGCAAGAAATAAATCAACATCTGTTCAATGATGAGATTACGTCCGCTATTGACAACGAGGTCTTGGGTCATATGGTTGAGGATTTCAGCCAAAACCCCATTAGCAAGGACACCATTTTTCTCCAACATGAAGGGTTCAACAGTTATGACGACTTCATCATGATGATAAGAGAGTTTTTGCCCAATTTGCTCTGAAAAAGTCGGCAAAGCAGAAACCTGAGAACGGCTCATCTTTTCCATGACATCTCGTCGTGTTACAACACCGAGTAGGGTTTGGTTGCTTCTGACTACCGGAACCATCTCAAAGTCTTCTGCAATCATTCGTTGACTAACATTGGCAATATTGGTCGCCAATCCTGTTACGAAGATGCTGCGCGTCATCACCTTGTCAATCGTCGTGCTGGGAGACTTGTCTCCTGCGTCACGCATAGTAACAACCCCAACAACCACTTGGTGTTGGTTAACAACTGGAAAACGGCTACTTCTGTTCTTACGAACCAAGTCTAGATAGTCTTTGACTGTATCGGTTTCTCTCAAAAAACCATACTCATGACTGGGACGATAGAGCTTTTCAACTGTCAGAATATCGGTTTTGATTTGAACGTTTGAGAGAGCTTTGTTAATCATGGTCGCTACTGTAAAAGTGTCATCTTTACTTCTTAGAACTGGAATCCCTTTTTTATTGGCCAACTCAAGAACATCATCCTGAACATGAAAACCACCTGTCACGAGGACCGCATTTTCATTTTCCAAGGCTAGAAGTTGAATACGAGTACGGTCACCTACGATCACAAGACCACCATCATGGAGATAGGATCGGATATTCTGCTCTGTCATGGCCCCAATGGAAAATTTGCTAAACTCTCTCTCCAGCCCTTCCTGACCGGCTAAAACCTCAGAGGAGGTGACTTCAGCGATTTCAGCATAGGTTAGCCGTTCAATAGCCACTTTCTTTGGCTTAACTCGTATGGTTCCACTACGTGGCCGAGTTTCAACGATGCCACGATTTTCAGCTTCTTTGATAGCTCGGTAGGCGGTTCCATCACTAACACCTAGGTGATTAGAGATACTGCGAACACTAACTCTTTTCCCAATTGGCAACTCTTCCAGATAGGACAAAATTTCCTGGTGTTTACTCATTGAATTCTCCTTTTATGTATCGAAATTCAAGATAGTCCCTCATTTTTCGTGTATAGCGATCGCTCCCCTTAAACTGTCGGAAGAGACTAAATCCCGATTTTAAGGCTACTTTTTGGCTAGCTTGATTTTCCAAATGAGTGATGATGGATAATTGTTTTAAACCAAATTCTTCAAAGGAAAGCTGACAAAGCTTGGTAACCACTTCTGTCATATAACCTTGTGACCAAGAATCCTTTTTTAAGAAATAACCAATTTCTGCTTCTTTTTTGATTTCATCAATCTTTTCAAATTTAATGGAGCCAATCATTTCCTGATTTCCTTGGAGACAAATAGCCCAAACACCTAGAGGAGTCTTCATAAAATAGTTAGCAAGTGCGTACTGACTTTCTTCTAAACTTGCTTGACTGGGAAAAATAAACTGTAAATTTTCAGGATTGGAAGCAATCTCGAAAAACGCTTGACTGTCACTAAAAAAGAAAGGACGCAAATACAAGCGCTCCGTTTCAAAAAAAGAAAACATTGCTAATTTGGTCCAAATATTCATAATCACCTCAACGGCTTAGTCTTCAACGAGTGTAATATCTGCTCCAAGACTACGCAATTTTTCAATAATATCTGAGTAGCCACGAAGGATAAACTCAATATTCGTAATTTCAGTTTTACCTTCAGCCATCAAACCAGCAATAACAAGCGCTGCACCAGCTCGCAAGTCTGTAGCTTTTACGCTTGCCCCGTGCAATCTACGACCACCGTTGTAGATAATGTGATCATTTGTAGTCGTAATATCCGCATCCATTTTTGCTAACTCAAAGACATGATTGACACGTTTCTCATAAATCGTATCAATAATGGTTCCACGACCTTGGGCAGTTAGTAAAAGTGGCGTGATAGGCTGTTGCAAATCGGTTGCAAATCCAGGATAAGGAGCTGTTTTGATATTGATGGCCTTCAAATCAGACTGTTCTTCAACGAAGATACTGTCTTCTGAGACTGTCATATGAACGCCCATTTCCTCTAGTTTGGCGATAAACCCTTCTAAGTGCTCATAGAGAACGTTGTTAATGCGAATTCCTTTTCCTACCGCTGCAGCAAGTGAAATATAGGTTCCAGCTTCGATACGGTCTGGAATGACTTGGTGACGCGTTCCATGAAGTTTCTCAACACCATCAATAATGATAATATCAGTCCCCGCACCACGAATGTGGGCCCCCATATTGTTCAAAAGGGTAGCGACATCAATAATTTCCGGTTCACGAGCCGCATTTTCAATGACAGTGCGTCCCTTAGCTTTAACCGCAGCAATCATAGTGTTAATCGTTGCACCAACGCTGACGGTATCCATGTAAATACTTGCTCCGTGAAGTCCCTTACCTTGGGCAGATAAATTCATATTATCTCCCTCATAGCTGACCTTAGCACCCATGGCTTCAAAGGCTTTTAAGTGAAGGTCAATCGGACGAGGCCCCAGATCACATCCACCAGGAAGTCCAACTGTAGCTTCACCAAAGCGACCTAAAAGACTTCCGTAGAAATAATAAGAAGCACGCAAGCTATTAATCTTACCATAAGGCATAGGAATGTTTTGAACGCCTCTTGGATCAATCTCCAAGACATCCTCATAACGCTTAACAGTCGCCCCCATAATTTCCATGATTTCGACAAGACTAGCAACGTCTGAAATGTCTGGAACACAATCTAAAGTGACAATATCATCTGATAAGATAATAGCTGGAATAAGTGCTACAACACTATTTTTAGCACCACTAATGGTGATCTCACCTTGCAATGGACGTCCACCATTGATGACAATTTTTCTCATGTTTTACTCTTTCAAAATTTACTAAAAAGGTCTTTTCGTTCTATTATACCACAATTTTCAATTTTTTCCCATTCCTATTGATTAAACATTCCATTTCGATAAAAAAACCTATCATTCAAGCTGAACAGCTTGATATGATAGGCTTTGTAATGTTAGATTAGCGTACAGTGCGGATGCGCATTGTGTTTGTACGAACAGCTTCGCCAAGTGGCACACCTGCAACGATAACAATATCATCACCAGATTCTACCAAACCTTGCTCAACTGCAATTCTTTCAGCGAGATCAAACATATCATCAGTGTTTGATGGGCGATCAGTGGTTACTGGAATAACTCCCCAGTTCAACATCAAACCACGCTGAGTCAATTCATCGAAAGTGATTGCCAAGATATCAGCATCTGGACGGTATTTAGAAATCAAACGAGCAGTGTGACCTGTCTTAGTAAGAGTAACCACCAACTTGATATTCATAGAATTTGTCGCATCCTTAACAGCTGAAGCCATAACCTCAGTCTTAGAATTACGTGGCAAGTTAACAAACGACAAGCGACCGTATTCTTTTAAAAGAGTTTGAGCATTTTTGTCAATAGTTGCCATCGTAGTAACTGACTCAAGTGGATATTTACCATTTGCAGACTCACCTGAAAGCATTGTAGCGTCAGTTCCGTCGATAACAGCGTTAAACACATCTGATACTTCTGAACGCGTTGCACGTGGTTTTTCAGTCATAGTTTCAAGCATGTTTGTTGCTGTGATAGCGACTTTACCAGCTGCGTTCACTTTAGTGATGATCATTTTTTGGTAAACTGGAACCATTTCGAATGGTACTTCGATACCCATGTCACCACGAGCGATCATGATACCGTCAGCAGCTTCAATGATTTCATCCAAGTTGTCGATACCTTGTTGGTTTTCGATTTTAGCGAACAATTGAACGTGACCGTTACCAGTTTCTTCACAGATTGCACGAACTTCGTTAACGTCTTTTGCAGTACGTACGAATGAAATCGCGATGAAGTTAATACCTTGTTCAAGACCAAAGCGGATATCATCGTTATCACGTTCAGCAAGAGCTGGGAAAGGAATTTTAGTGTTAGGGATATTTACACCTTTTTGTTTAGCAATCACACCGTCATTTTCCACTTCAACTACAAATTCACGAGTTGCATCGTCTTTTTCTACAACGCGAAGACCAAGTTTACCATCGTCAACCAATACTTGGCGACCAACTTCAACGTCATCATAGATGTCAAGAGCACCAGCAACGTTCAAAGCAATCACTTCACGAGTTGATTTGATTCCTTGTTTAGTTGCAACACGGATTTTTTCACCAGTTTTGTATGAGTACTCTTTAGCTTCACCTTCGAACAACTCAGTACGGATTTCTGGTCCTTTAGTATCAAGAAGGAAACCAACTTTCTTACCTGCAAGTTTTTCTGCAAGTTTAACAGTTGCCATACGTTCACCTTGTTCTTGGTGGTCACCGTGTGAGAAGTTGAAACGGAAAGTGTTAGCTCCCGCTTCAATCAATTTAGCAATGTTTTTTGCTGAAGCTTCAACGTCAAGTTTTTCACCCCAGTATCCGTCATCACCGAATTTCTTTCCACCACGGATTTCAACCGCAGGACCCAAAGTTGCAACGATTTTTACACGTTTATTCATGATTTGTGACTCCTTTATATAATTTGACCTTTTATGGTCATTTTACCAGATTAGTTAAAGTTGATTATGACAAGCTCTTATTCAAGCTAGCAAGTTCAAGGTCAGCTTTGTGAGGGTTGTTAACAACGATTTTGCCATCAGCTGTTAGGCTGAACAAGGCTCCTTCTTCTGCTGTTCCAAGAATTGGGTTTTCAACCATTTTTTCGTTACGGATACCAACAGCGACACCACCGATTCCTTGTTTGAGAAGTTTAACAGCGTGTGCTCCCATACGTGACGCTAATACACGGTCACGAGCGGTTGGTGAACCACCACGTTGGATATGTCCAAGCTCAGTCACACGAAGGTCACTAGTATCTCCTGCTTCCTTTAGTTTCTTACCAAATTCATCGGCAGACATAACCCCCTCGGCCAAAACGATGATGTTGTGTTTTTTACCACATTCATAACCAGCTTTGATACTAGCTACGATATCTTCCATCTTGAAGCCTTCTTCAGGGATAATGATTTCATCAGCACCAGTTGCAATACCTGCCCAAAGTGCGATATCGCCAGCATTACGTCCCATTACTTCAACAACGAAAGTACGACGGTGACTTGATGATGTATCACGAATCTTATCGATTGCATCCATTGCAGTAGTAACTGCAGTATCAAATCCGATTGTGAAGTCAGTACCTACGATATCGTTATCGATTGTACCTGGAAGTCCGATAGCAGGGAATCCATGCTCAGTCAAGCGCATAGCTCCGTGATAAGAACCGTCACCACCGATAACAACGACACCTTCGATACCGTGTTTTTTCAACTGCTCAATCCCTTTAAGTTGACCTTCAAGTTGTGCAAACTCAGGGTAACGAGCAGAGTGAAGGAAAGTACCACCACGGGAAATGATGTCTCCTACTGAAGCAGCATCAAGTGGATAAATTTCGCCGGCAACCATACCTGCATACCCATCATAGATACCGAAAACTTCCATTCCTTCTGAGATTGCTTGGCGAACTACTGCACGGATGGCAGCATTCATACCAGGGGCGTCTCCACCACTGGTCAAAACAGCAATACGTTTCATTTGGTTTTTGCTCCTTTTCCTTTTAACATTCTTACTGATTATACCACATTTAAATCGAAAATTCTTCTATTTTTCGTATTTTTAGCGATAAATCGTTTTCATGGTAATTTCCTTTAATTTCTCCTGTAAAGCAGGCTCTTTTTTTACAAAATGCCGTGTAGAAACAACTGTTTTTTGCTCCTCTTCATACCTGATAATCACAGGAGTTGGGCCTTTGTATTGTTCTAGGATATTTGAAATCTCTTTATCGTATTCATGATTTTTAACTTGAATCCAGAATCGTTCCGCCACTGCTTCTTTCAAATCTTGTGCAATCATTTGCAAACGGCCATCTCGAGATTGAACCTTCCCATTGATATAGTAAAATTTCCCTTCGGAGAGGATGGGGGCGAATTTTCTATATTGATCTGAAAATACAGTCACATCCATCCGAGACTTACTGTCATGAACCTGTAGGAAAGCCATGTTCTCTCCCTTCTTGGTTCGAATCACTTTTAGTTTTTGCACTTCAACTAGGAGAGTAGCTTGAGCTCCCTCAGTAAGATTAGCAATCGGGGTCGTCGGATATAGGGCTTGTTTGGCAAGAGTTTGGAGAGGATGGGCACTGATACCTACCCCAATCAATTCCTGCTCCTTGTAAAATTTCTCCGTCTCAGTAAAATCATCAGCTTCAGTCCAACTATAGGTTGTATCCGCAAAGAGTCCACCTAACTCCTCAACAAAAACAAATAAGTTTGGTAGGTTCACTAAGATTTTCTGGCGATTCTTGTCAAATTCATCAAAGAGCCCTAGTTCAACCAAAGGAGTCAAAAGCGACAGTTTCTTGTAATTCTTGGGAAGACGTGTGACAAAATCTTCAATGCTTGAGAAAGGACGATTTTCGATGATCCAGTAAGAAAAATCTCTTGGGATGCCCTTAATGGCTTTTAGACCAAGATATATTTTCTTCTGAGCAATTTTATCGTGATAGGGAATGCTATTGATTGCTAACGGGGCTACTTCAAAGCCCATCTGCAATGCATCCACAATGTAATCGCTACTGGAATAATTCAACATGACTTGGAAGAAAATAGCGGGATAATGCGTCTTGAAATAAGCTAGCTGGAAAGCCAGCGCTGAGTAGGCATAGGCGTGGGATCTGTTAAATCCATAGCCTGCAAATTTTTCCATCACTGCAAATACTTGGTTGGCTTTTTCTTCTGTATGCCCCAATTTCATAGCTCCTGTGATAAAATCTTCCTTCATCAAATGCATCTCTTTAGCATTTTTCTTACCCATGGCTCGTCTGAGAATATCAGCTTTACCAAGGCTGAAGCCTCCAAATCGCTGAGCTACCTGCATGACCTGCTCTTGATAGAGCATAATACCATAAGTTGATGACAGAATATCCTCCAAGACAGGATCCAGCACCGTCACCTTTTCTTTGCCGTGCTTCCGAGCGACAAAGTTATCAATATAATCACTAGCTCCTGGTCTGTTGAGGGAGGTTGTGGCTACTACCTCTTCAAAGACTTGTGGCTGAACTCGTTTCAAGAGTCGAATGGCACCAGGTTGTTCAAATTGGAAAATCCCCTTGGTATTTCCAGCAGCAAAGAGGGCAAGAGTTTCCTTGTCTTCCAAATCAATCTCTTCGATTCTCAGATGAATACCTTCTGATTCTGCTAGTAATTCCTGCATTTTTTGTACAAAAGTTAGGTTACGCAGACCTAGGAAATCCATTTTTAAAAGGCCATTTGCTTCAACTGCATGTGCATCGTACTGGGTGATCAGCATATCCTCACCGTATTTTAGCGGGATATAGTCTGTCAGGTCCTGGTCACTCATAACGACTCCTGCAGCATGAATAGAGGTCTGACGAGGATAACCTTCTATCTTTCGAGCAATCTCAAAAGCTTTTTGATATTCCATTTTGCTATTGATGACCTGCCTAAACTGTAAATTCTTTTCATAGGCTGTCGTTAGCGTATCTCGGAAACTGATTTTTTTCGTAATATTTGTTAATTCGTACTCTGGAACGCCATAGCGTTTAAAAACATCACGAATTGCTTGTTTTGCCCCAAAGGTCGAATAAGTGACAATTTGCGCCACATGCTGACTACCATAGCGATCACGAACATAGCGAATAAACTCCGGCCTATAAAGGTCAGGGATGTCGATATCGATATCAGGCATGGTGTAACGCTCACGATTTAAAAAGCGTTCGAAAATCAAGTTCTTTTCAACCGGGTCAATTCCTGTAATATCCAGTGAGTAAGCTACTAGACTACCAACCGCAGAACCACGCCCCATTCCCATGTAATATCCTTGGGAACGTCCAAAACGGAGCAAATCCCAAACTACAAGAAAATAGTCGTCAAAGCCCATATCATGAATCACAGCTAATTCTTCATTTAGTCGCTCACGATAGATAGCTGAGGTTAGCCCCTTGTCACTCAAGCCTTGCTCAGCCCTCTCTCGAAGTTCTTCTACTGCTGGTCTTTCAGGATTAAAGCGAGGGAGTTTTAAACTTGGGTCGATTTGATAGCTTACATTCTCTATCAAATCCTGGAGATTGGCAAGCGCCTGAGGGAAGCGATTCATAAAACGTGCTTCCAAGCCTGAGGCAGGTAGAAAGATTCCTTGTTGTGAATGCAGATCCACTTCTCTTAGGCTGACATTATCCTTGACTGCTGACAAGATTTGTAAAACCTGTAGGTCTTCTTTTTCAAAAGAGTTGACTTGATAGAGTGGAAGAATAGATCTAGTAAAGACTTCTTGAGGAGTATCTGGACTGACACCGATAAAATAATCATGCCCCAAATCCAGTTGTTCGACCCCATTAAAATAGGGAACAATAATGGCCACATCTTCGAGGTGGGAGGTGAAGTCAGACCAATTTTTCCATCCAGTCATTTTTAAAGTGGATAACTTCATCAACTCTTGATAGCCTTTAGTGGATAGGGCTAGAAAACGAAGAGAAATATTCTCCTCATCTTTGATCAAGGTCATTTCAAGACCAATTAAAGGTTGGATGCCATACTTACGAGTCACTTCTAGAAAATGATAGGCTCCATAGAGATTATCCACATCCATAATAGCAAGGTGAGAATAGCCATACTCTTTAGCTGTTTGTACATATTTTTCAATCGAAACCACACTTTCCATAAAACTGTAAACAGTCTTGGTGTCGAGCTGCGCAATCATTTCTTCTCCTCCTTGCTTTCGTTTTACTACTATTATACCATTTTAAGTTGGATATTGAAGCAACTCGGATGCTTTCTTTTCAACATCAGCATTTACAACCTTTCCGTCTTTCTTCCCTTTAATTTTTAATATTATAAGATGGATTTGAATATCATTTTAGATATTTTTATACTAAGTAAAGTATAATAAAGTCAGACTCTATATGCAATTTCACATATAAAAAATTCTAAGAAAGGGCTTTTTATTATAGTATTTATTCATCATTTTATAATAACTTACTAAATAGGTATTCCGCTTCACGAAATTTCTTGCATCAAAGTTTATTTATTCCATTTTTCCTTATTTTTTGATATAATAAATTCAGTCTGTTTTCAAAGGAGAGAACCATGCGTTTTAATCAATTTAGCTATCTTCCGACCTCTAGTTCTCAACAATTAGATGAATTAGCAAGTCTTGGTCTGGAATTGTCCCCTCAACTGCCCTTAAAAAAGCAATTTGAAGACTTCATCCGTTGGAGTTTTTTCACTTATTCTAACACGGATTATGCCTTATCCACTTTGGCCGCGGATAACGAAACAGATCTATTAACTTTTTTCCAATCAGAGCGTGATTTAACTGCTGATGTTTTCTACACGGTAGTTTTTCAACTTTTAGGGTTTAACTATCTTGTTGACTTTGAGGACGCCGAACAATTCCGTAAAGAAACTGGATTTCCTATTGTTTATGGAGATCTCATCGAAAATCTTTATCAGTTACTCAATACGCGAACGAAAAAAGGAAATACGCTCATCGACCAACTTGTTAGTGACGGTCTCATTTCAGAAGACAATCACTACCACTACTTTAACGGTAAGAGCTTGGCAACCTTCTCTACTCATGATGTCATTCGTGAAGTCGTGTATGTCGAGAGCCGTGTGGATACCGATAAAGACGGTCTCCCTGACTTAGTCAAGGTCAGCATTATTCGCCCGTGTTATGATGGACAAATTCCTTCAGTTATGACTGCCAGCCCTTATCACCAAGGGACCAACGGCAAAGCTAGCGATAAAGCTCTCTACAAAATGGAAGGGGAGTTTGAGGTCAAACCTGCCCACACCATTCAGCTTGAGGAGCCCAAGCTGAATTTAGTCGAGCCTATCGGCCAAGCTGAACTCGTCTCTGAAGCTAAAGAAAAGTTAGCTCATATCAATAGCTCATACACTCTCAACGACTACTTCCTCCCACGAGGATTTGCCAATCTCTATGTATCGGGTGTTGGAACTAAAGATTCTCAAGGTCTCATGACCAATGGGGACTACCAGCAAATTGAAGCATATAAAAACGTGATTGACTGGCTTAATGGTCGTTGCCGTGCTTTCACAGACCACACGCGCAAACGTCAAGTCAAGGCTGATTGGTCAAACGGCAAAGTTGCAACAACAGGAATTTCCTATCTAGGCACCATGTCCAATGGTCTCGCCACCACTGGTGTTGATGGCTTAGAGGTCATTATCGCTGAAGCAGGTATTTCCTCTTGGTACAACTACTATCGGGAAAATGGTTTGGTGACTAGCCCAGGTGGTTATCCAGGTGAGGATTTTGACTCACTTGCTGAATTGACCTACTCCCGTAATCTCCTAGCTGGTGATTATATTCGTGGTAATGGAGTTCATCAGGCAGACTTAGAGAAGGTAAAAGAACAATTAGATCGCAAGACTGGTGACTACAATCAGTTTTGGCATGACCGCAACTATCTACTCAATGCTCACAAGGTTCAAGCTGAGGTCGTCTTTACGCATGGTTCTCAGGATTGGAATGTCAAACCTCTTCATGTTTACCAGATGTTTCATGCTCTTCCAACTCATATCAACAAGCACCTCTTTTTCCATCATGGTGCCCATGTCTATATGAACAACTGGCAGTCAATTGACTTCCGCGAGTCCATGAATGCCTTGTTAAGTAAAAAATTGTTAGGACTTGACTCAAACTATCAACTTCCTACTGTCATCTGGCAGGACAATACTACACCGCAAACTTGGCAGAGACTTGATGACTTTGGCAAACAGGACGAACTGCATACCTTCTCTCTTGGAGTTGAAGAAAAGGTAATTCAAAACCAGTATGATCAAAAAGATTTTGAACGTTATGGAAAGACTTACCAGACCTTCAACACTGAACTTTACCAGGGAAAAGCCAATCAAATCACCATTGACCTTCCAGTAAGTCAAGACATTCACTTAAATGGTCGAGTGGAGCTGAAACTTCGTGTCAAATCAAGTACGAATAAGGGATTATTGTCTGCTCAACTTCTCCAACTAGGACAACAGAAGTACCTTCAACCCTATCCAGCGGTTCAATCAGTCCGAACCATTGACAATGGTCGTTACCACATGTTAGAAAATCTCTGTGAACTGCCATTCAACCCAAGTGCCCAACGTGTCATCACCAAAGGCTACCTCAATCTTCAAAACCGAGATGATCTCTTGACAATCGAAGAAATTCAACCAAATGAATGGATGGACTTCAAGCTAGAACTTCAACCAACTATTTACAAACTTAAAGAAGGAGACATTCTCCGCTTAGTGCTCTACACAACAGACTTTGAGATTACAATTCGAGATAATACAGACTATCGCTTGACTGTTGATTTAGCACAGTCTACTATCACTATTCCCTCATAAAAGGAGCTATTAACACTTATGAACAAATCTGAACACAGACACCAACTTATTCGTGCCCTCGTTTCAAAAAATAAAATCCATACCCAAGCGGAATTGCAAGCCTTGTTAGCCGAAAACGATATCCAAGTTACACAGGCAACCTTATCACGCGATATCAAAACCATGAACCTTTCAAAAGTACGAGAAGAAGATAATTCTTACTACGTGTTAAATACAGGCTCTATCTCCAAGTGGGAAAAACGTCTTGAAAATTATATGGAAGATGCTCTTGTTATGTTGCGTCCTGTCCAACACCAAGTTATTTTGAAAACTTTACCCGGTTTAGCCCAATCATTTGGATCTGTAATTGATTCCTTGGACTTTCCAGATGTCATTGCAACGCTTTGTGGAGATGATGTCTGCATGATTATCTGTGAAGATGCTACAAAAGCGCAAGCTTGTTTTGAAAGCCTTAAAAAATACGCACCACCATTTTTCTTTGGCGAATAACACAAATCCCGTGATCAAAAGATCACGGGAATTTTTTATTTCTTGGACTGTGTTTCTTCTTTCTTTGTGCGTGCCAATCGAAGAGCACGTTTAGGGTTGAGACGATTAAACAATTCTTCTAGTTTCTTTTCATTCCACACATCTGCTGCAGAAACAAAATTTCCATCTGCATCTCGGAATGATATCGGTTTATCTCCCATATCAATCTCCTAGTCTACAAATTCAAACTCAAATTTACCGATGCGAACCAAGTCGCCATCTTTAGCTCCACGCGCACGAAGGGCTTCGTCAACCCCCATACCACGAAGCTGGCGGGCAAATTTCATAACTGATTCGTCACGGTCAAAGTTGGTCATGTTAAAGAGTTTCATGAGTTTTTCACCAGAAAGTACCCATGTCGCATCATCATCACGACTAATCTCAAAGGCCTTTTCTTCCTCGTCAAAGCCGTAGTAAGCCTCTTCTTCCATATCGGATTCATCATAAATCGGAAATTCTGGAGTCTTGTCCAACAATTCAGCTGTCGCATCTAAAAGAGTTGCCAAACCTTGCTTGGTCAATCCAGAAATAGGGAAGATAGCTGGAAGTTCCTCAAACTCGTCGTAGTTTGCTGCCAACTTTTCCTTGAAAGTTTTAAGATTTTCCTGACTTTCAGGCATATCCATCTTGTTGGCTACGATGATCTGCGGACGTTCCATGAGACGAAGGTTGTAGGATTCCAATTCCTTATTGATAGCAAGGTAATCCTCATAAGGATCACGACCTTCGCTAGCAGACATATCGATGACATGGAGGATAACTCGTGTACGTTCGATATGACGGAGAAACTGGGTTCCAAGACCAACCCCTTGACTGGCCCCTTCAATCAAACCTGGAAGGTCTGCTACTGCAAAAGATTCACCTGACTGTGTACGAACCATACCCAAATTAGGGACAATCGTCGTAAAGTGGTAAGCACCGATTTTAGGTTTAGCTGAAGTGATGACACTAAGCAAAGTTGACTTTCCAACAGATGGGAAACCGACCAAGCCGACATCTGCTAAGATTTTCAATTCCAGTTGCAACTCACGTTCTTGCCCCGGTTCTCCATTCTCAGAGATTTCAGGTGCAGGATTTTTGGGAGTGGCAAAACGGATATTTCCACGACCACCTCGACCGCCATGAGCCACGATAAATTCCTGACCATGTGCAATCAAGTCGGTAATGACTTTTCCTGTTTCCGCATCACGTACAGTAGTCCCCTGTGGTACGCGAACACGAAGATCTTCTGCACCACGTCCATGCATTCCTTTGGTCATCCCTTTTTCACCGGAATCAGCCTTGAAATGACGGTTATAGCGGAAATCCATCAAGGTACGTAAGCCTTCGTCTACCACGAAAACAACGTTACCTCCACGTCCACCATCACCACCCCACGGACCGCCATTAGGGACATATTTTTCACGACGAAAGGCAACCATGCCATCGCCACCATTACCAGCCTTGACCTTGATCTTGGCTGTATCTAAAAACATACTCATATTTTCTTCTCACTTTAAAAAGGCTGGGGAGAACCCAGTCATTAGTTATTGTTTCTATTCTCGCAGCTTGCTTAGAATCTGCTAAAAGCTCCAAGCGCAGTTGCAAAGATACCAGCAAGGGTTACAAACAACATGATGAGCACGACAACAAGTGTCACTTTCTCAAACAATGTTTTTTTACGTTTTCCATTATCTCCAAAAGCCATAACTTCTCCTTTTCACTTTATAATTCTAAATTAATAGTCTGTTGAAACCGGTGCAACCACCCATAAAATGATGTAAGCAAGGATTCCTGCTCCATAACAAAATGCAAGAACACCCCAAACAACACGAACAATTGTTGGGTCAATATCAAAATAATGGGCAACTCCTGCACAGACTCCACCAATTATTTGGTTTTTTCCACTTCGCATTAATTTTTTCATAATATTTTCCTCTTATTCTATTATTTGAATTCATCTTTCCAATAATCTCTGATTCTGGATAATTGCTTCCGAGAAGCCCGCAAAATACGCTTAGACTCTTTTACTGGACTTGTAACAGCCTGTTGGGGTAGATATAAAATCGTTTTTAAAAAGCGCTGACTGACAGGTTTTCCATCATGCAATTCATGTTCAAAGTTATTTGAGATAATGGCATCAAGGTAAAACTCATGTACTCGTTTTCCAAAGTTCTCAGCCGAAATTTCGTACAACTTATCCGCCAACTTTTGTTCAGACATATCAGGAGTAGCAATCAAGGCTTCAAGGATAGCTCCTGCAAGCTCTCGTTCTCCATAGTAGAGGGTACCAAACATTTTATCACTGATCAGGTTATCAAGATAGGGGTTGCCATGAGCGATAACAGGCGTTCCACTGGCTAGACTTTCTAGATAGGTTAAGCCCTGAGTTTCACTCGTTGAGGCAGAGATGAAGAAATCTGCAGCCTTATAGTATAAGGCTGTCTCGCTTGGAGCAATCATACCTGTAAAAATCACATGTTTTTGCAGGTTTAATTTCACTGCTTGCTCTTTCAGACTGTCCAGATAAGGACCGTCTCCAGCAACGACCAGCTTCACTTTATCTTCTTCTTTTAATACTTCAGCAAAAGCATCTAGGACTGCTTGGATATTCTTCTCATAAGAAATACGCGAAAGGCTCAGTAGCATTTTCTCGTCTTCCTGAATACCTAACTTCGAACGAAGTTCTTGCAAGTTTTCCTCTTTAATCTCAGGTCGTTCAAACTTAGCTAGCTCAATTCCGGTTGGAATGACACGTTTTTCAACCTTCACTTTGTATTTAGATAAAAGGTCCCGAACAATCTCGCTAGGACAGATTACTCCGTCTACATCACGAAGGAAACCACGTACCAGATATTTTACCATACTTGGACGAATCAACATCCCCTTAGCAATATAATGCACATAGTCTTCGTACTGGGTATGGTAGGTATGGATAACAGGAATTCTCAATTCTCGTGCGATCCAAATCCCTAATAATCCAAGTGAAAATTCTGTCTGGGTATGAATGATATCGAGTTGATACTGCTTGGCGATTTCAAGTGCCTTTGTAAAACCTCGATAGGCAAATCGTCGATCTTTAAATGCAAAGAAAGGGACACTTGGAATTCGAATAATTTGCCAATCCTCGTAGCGGTTCACATCTTTATCTGTTGTTGTAAAGATAAAAACTGCATGGCCTTGCTTCTCAAGCTCTGTCTTCAAGGTTCGAATACTGGTCGCAACCCCGGAAACCTGAGGAAAATAGGTGTCTGTAAATAAACCAATTCGCATAGATTACCTCACTTTTTACCTAGAGCAGCCTGTTCCCGATAAAATTTTAACCAAATTCCCAGTAAACGCTCTTCTGAATACTGCTTGGATATCCTTTTAGCTTTTTCTTTCAATTCTTTCAACGCTTCAGGGTTTTCTTTATATTCTAGGATTGCTTCTCTCATCTCAGAGACATCACTTGTAGCACGATAATCTCCCTCAAGAATGACCTTATACAGGTCCAAATCCCTTAACATAATAGGAGCCTCGCAACTAGCTGCCTCTAAGATGGTCATAGGGAATAGTTCATTATAGCTAGGTAGTAAGAACAAATCAGCTAAAGCATACAGTTCCCGCATCCTCTCCGGTGACACAATACCTGGGAAAATTAGATTTTTAGGTGGATTGTCCATAATCTTCTTATAGCGTTCATAACCATCTGTTATTCCACCAAATGAAAAACCACCAGCCCAGATAAAGGTAATTTCTGGCAATTCTTCAGCAAGACGGATAAAATCATCTATCCCTTTTCGTTTCTGAACCTGGCCCGCACCAACCACGACAAACTGATCTTTTGCGAGATCCATTTCTTCACGAAGTTGTGCAACTTGTTCAGCTGGTAATGGATGCCATTTTTCTTTGTTTACAAAATTGGGAATATAAGTTATTTTTTCTCGTGGAATACCCGCAGCAACTAGATCCTCGATAAACATGGGATTGACCACCACCAAGTGTTCCATCCGATTGTAAAAGGAAAAAACATAGCGTTTGACAATTCCTTTTAGGAAAAATGGAATTTTCAAACTCCCTTCGAGTGTCTCAGGCAAGAAATGCACATAGCCAACTTTTCTCCCAGAGCGTTTCTTTTGAAATGTGGATAAATAATAAGGGAAATCAATGGTGTGAAAGTGGGTTACGTCTGCCTCTACAGGAAGATTCTCCGTAACAATTAACTGATCTTTGGCATCACGGTGAAGGAGACTAACCAATTCTCTATAAGCTCCTGATACTCCTTGACCAGCCACTTTTTCACTTGAACTTAGCATATTAATACGCAATTTTTTGTTTTCCATATTACTCATTATACCATTTTATTTCAAGAAAATCAGTAAAAGAAAGAAGAGACCAGAGGAAAATGGAGGAGCCCCTCTCTTTTCCAATCGTCTCTCGTAATTTTCCAATCGATTACTTAATTCCTAGGGCGATACGCGCATAGCGACTCATTTTTTCAACCGTCCAGGCTGGATACCAGACCAATTTGACTTCGATATTGGTTACCTCAGGCACCTCTGTCATCGCATCGTGTATCTGGTCTGTTAAGAGGTCAGCCAGTGGGCAACCCATAGTTGTCAAGGTCATATCAATTTCCGTGTGACCTGTTTCACCATCAAAACGAATCTCGTAAATCAAACCTAGGTTGACAATATCAATTCCCAACTCAGGGTCGATGACCTCTTCCAAGGCATTTAAAATGCGTGTTTTGATCGTTTCAATTTGCTCTTCTGTATAAGTCATGTTATTCCTCACTCTTAGTCTTCAATAAAATCACGAAGTGGTTTGCTGCGACTTGGTTGACGCAATTTTCTCAAAGCCTTGGCTTCAATCTGACGAATACGCTCACGAGTCACGTTAAAGACTTTACCAACATCTTCAAGAGTACGCATTTTCCCATCATCTAGTCCGAAACGCAAGCGCAAGACGTTTTCTTCACGGTCTGTAAGAGTATCCAAGACTTCATCCAACTGCTCACGCAAAACGATACGAGTTGTGTAGTCTACTGGATTTTCAATCACTTCGTCTTCGATAAAGTCCCCAAGATGGCTATCGTCCTCTTCACCAATCGGTGTTTCAAGTGATACTGGTTCTTGGGCGATTTTCAAGATTTCACGGACCTTGTCAGGTGTCATATCCATACGCTCAGCGATTTGTTCAGGAGTTGGATCTTGCCCTAATTCTTGAAGGAGATTCCGCTGTTCACGGACAAGCTTGTTAATGGTTTCAACCATGTGGACAGGGATACGAATGGTACGAGCCTGGTCAGCGATGGCACGAGTGATTGCCTGACGAATCCACCAAGTTGCGTAAGTTGAAAACTTAAATCCTTTTGAATAGTCAAACTTGTCAACAGCCTTCATCAAGCCCATGTTTCCTTCTTGGATCAAGTCAAGAAACTGCATGCCACGCCCTACGTAGCGCTTAGCGATAGAAACCACCAAACGAAGGTTGGCTTCGGCAAGACGTTGTTTGGCCTCGATATCACCAGCCTCAACAGCTAGGGCCAATTCTTTTTCCTCTTCGTTGGTTAGGAGAGGAACGACCCCGATTTCCTTCAAATACATACGGACTGGGTCATTAACCTTGGCAGAAGTTGAGCCAATCAAGTCCTCATCACTGAGTTCTGGTTCTTCTTCTGTACTAAGAACACGCGCACTTGGATTTCCTTCATTATCTGTGATAGAAATTCCAGCATCCTGAATCCGTTGCAAAAGGTCTTCAATGCCGTCTGCATCTAAGGTAAAAGGAATAACCAGACTTGAATTGATTTCATCGTCTGTTGCTGTTCCTGTTTTTTTGTGGTTACGGATAAAGTCTGCTACTTGCACATCAAATGTCGTTACTTCTTTTTGTTTTGTTGCCATTATTACTCCATTCTTCTCTTTTGGGAAATCAATCGTTGCAATTCTTCCAAGGCTGTGTCCGTATCTCCTACATGACTAGCTTCCTGCACTTTCTTTTTAATTCTTAAGTTGTCCTTGCTGAGGAGGGCACGGTTTCGAGTCGCTTCGACTTCCGCTAGCTCTTGAGGCGACATATCAGCTGGCAAATCCAGACTAAGCACGTGGTACCAAGCATTTTCAACCTCAGGTGTCTGATGAGAAAGCTCCTCTGAGCCGATTTCTCCCTGCTCACTTAATAATTCGTAAAGAATCTGAAATTCTGGGGTATCAAAGAAAAAATCTTCTCTTAATCTGTAGTCATTTAGAACAACTGGATTCTCGGCCATTCTATAAAGGAGATGAGCCTCTGCTCTCATGACTGCTGTTAGTTGCCGAGTCACAGGCAAACTAATCGCTGCTGGAGGTTGCTCCTCTTTGACTCTTTCCTGCCTTTGAACAATGCGACTTTCATTTACAATCTGCTCCACCTGCTGGTAATCAAAAGAAGGTAGATTATCCGCCAGAATGTGGATATAAGAATTCTGGGCAGTGATAGACTTTTCTTTGGCGATTAGGGGTGCAATCTTTTCAATGAACTCGATTTGCGCCTGTAAGTTATCACTATTTTCAGGCTTTAGCTGGTGAATATAGAACTCTATAGGACTAATCCGAGTCTTGGTTAAAAGGTAAGCCAGGTCTTCAGCAGAATTCTTTTGTAGATACTCATCGGGGTCCATGGCATCAGGTACTCGGACAACTTCCACTGAGAAATCTTTTAATTCTTCCAGAGCTTTGACTGTTGCTGCCTGCCCTGCCTTGTCACCATCATAGCTAAGAACAATCTTTTTGGTAAAGCGTTTAAGATGATCAACATGTTCCTTGCTCAGGGCTGTTCCCATGGAAGCTACAGCATTTTCTATACCAGCACGGTAGGCTGCGATCACATCCATGAAGCCTTCCATCAGATAGAGCTCTGTAATCTTACCTGTTCCCTTTTTTGCCTTGTCCAAATGATACAATTCGTAACTCTTGTTAAAAATTGCAGTCGAGCGACTATTTTTATATTTGGCAGTCTGACTGTCCGTTTCTTGCCAGATACGACCTGAAAATGCAATAACCTGCCCCTTGTCATTGGTCAATGGAAAGATGATCCGTCCAAAAAAAGTATCATAAAATTGATTACCATCTGACAGATAAAACAAGCCCGAATCCAATAAATCCTTTTCCTCAAACTTGTCAGCCAAACGTTGATAGAGATAAGTTCTCTCTGCTGGAGCTAGTCCAATCTGGAAGTGCTTCAGAACATCGTCTGTCAATCCGCGTTTGTAGAGATAAGCCCTTGCTTCTTCTCCCATCTTTGTCGTCATGAGGATGGCATGGTAAAAACGGGCAGCTTCTCCATGCATATCATATAGAGCTTGATGAGGGGAAGCTTGTTGAGGACGAGACTGGACAGGCATGGCTAGTTGAATACCGACGCGCTCCCCTAAGAGCTGAACGGCTTCCATAAAGGACACACCTTGGTATTCTTCGATGAACTTAAAAACATCTCCTGAACGACCACAGCCGAAGCAATGATAAAACTGCTTGTCTTCCACAACGTTGAAAGAGGGGGTCTTCTCACCATGAAAAGGACAGAGCCCTAAATAGTTCCGTCCAGCCTTTTGTAAAGAAATCACGTCGCCTATGACTTCCACAATGTTGGTATTGTTTTTGATTTCTTCAATAACTTGCTTGTCAACCATACACAATACCTCCATGTTATCATAGTTTTACGTTAACTAGTATAGCTTATTTCTGAAAAAAAGTAAACCATTTCATACGCTTTCCCTACTTATATTTCATAAAAACTCACTGTTATCATGTTATCGGGAATCTTCTCCTTAACTCCTCCAACTTATCCTTTTATTTTCTTGTAAGATTGCTCATAAGTTACTTTTATTTTACTTGTTCTTGAAGATTATTTTTCAGTATTCTGCTAATATATTGTCCATCTTTTCTGCTGATACAAGCCGTTGCAAAAGTCATGGGTGCTATATATACTTCTCCTCGATAGGAAGGATCAACCAACACAGGCATGGAATAATAAGCATTCTTTTTATTCTTTAGGTCAATGAACCACTTGCCACCTAAGTGCTTGCGGAAGGTTTCTCCGATATAGACTGTTAAATAATCCAAGAGTTTTTTATCCTCTATCAAGACATGGTGATTTTCATAATGAGCCAAAATCCAAGCCTCCAAATCATCCAAGGACTGCATGCTATAGTCCAAGATTAAATTTTGCTCTTGGGCAAAATCCTTAGTAAAATAATCCATTTTAAATTCAATCTGGAAAATCCATTCCTGAAAGTCTTCTTGTGTGTAAGTCATTTTTTACCTCCATAAACAATATGTTTTATTGAATTTTTTTCACTTTGAATGACTTATTATTATCCTAGATATCCTTGATTTTGATATTTTCTTAAAAGGCTAGGAATAATCTTGTATTTATACTCCATGTTGATACTTATTATACTATAAAATGAAGCAACTTGGACAAGTGCACCAATCGATCTAATTATGTCACTAAAAAAACTAGAAACATCTGCGTGCTTCTAAGTTTTGATTTTATATAGTCTCAGGAAGTTCCTGCCGTCTCCTATTCAAACAGTTGATAGTAGTCTGAAATTTTCATCTTAGCTTTTTCTTCTTTATTGAGGTCTTGGATGATTCGACCTTCTTTCATGACTATCAGACGATTTCCATACTTCAGTGCATCTTCCATATGGTGAGTAATCATCAAAGCTGTTAGATGATCCTTGTTGACAAAGTCATCTGTTAATTCCATCAAGGCTACACTCGTTTTTGGGTCAAGGGCTGCTGTGTGTTCATCCAACAAGAGCAACTCTGGTCGCTTCAAGGTTGCCATCAAGAGACTCAAGGCCTGACGTTGTCCACCTGAAAGAAACTCAATCGGAGTGTCCAGATGTTTTTCAAGGCCATTTCCCACTTTTTCAATGGTTGTCTGAAACTCTTCCCGATGGCTTGAAAGTCTTCTAGGAAGGAGTCCTCTCTTCTCACCACGAAACTTGGCAATTAAGAGATTTTCCGCCACTGTCATACGGGGAGCCGTCCCCATCTTAGGATCCTGAAAGACACGAGACAAATACTTAGCCCGCTTTTCAGGTGAAAAATGCGTCACGTCCTCACCCATGATACGAATACTTCCACTTGTTAAAGGTAAGGTACCTGCAATCGTGTTAAAAAGCGTTGACTTCCCTGCTCCATTTCCACCTAGAATAGTAATGAAATCATGTTCGAAAATTTCAAGAGAAACATCATTCAGAATGATTTTTTCCTCATCAAAGCCATTCGTGATGACTTTGGTAGCATTTTTTAATTCTACAATTGCTGTCATTTGCTAAACTTGACTCCTTTCAGGTATTTGCTTTTGAAGGTTGGAATCATAAGGCAAACTGCCAAAATCAAGGCGCTGTACAAACGAAGATAACTTGTATTAAACCCAAGAGCAATCACTCCCCAAACGAGGAACTGATAAGCGATAGAGCCTACGACAATGGTCATGAGACGCTCTGCCAAGGTCAAACTCTTGAACAATACCTCACCAATAATCAAGCTGGCAAGCCCTACGACAATCACACCGATTCCTCGAGAAACATCTGCATATCCTTCTTGTTGAGCAATTAAGGCTCCTGCAAGCGCGATAATCCCATTTGAGAGAACCAAGCCCATGAGTTCCATACGTCCCGTATTGATACCAAAGCTACGAGCCATATCAGGATTGTCACCTGTAGCGATGTAGGCTTGGCCTAGTTTGGTATCAAGGAAAAAGAGCATGAGGCCAATAACAAGAGCTACAAAGATTAATCCAGTCAGGAGTTGGTTAAGGTCTGAATCAAAAGGCAAGACATCCTGAATTTGCTTGGTTCCAAGAATCCCCAGATTGGCACGTCCCATAATCATGAGCATGATGGAATGGCAAGAAGTCATTACTAAAATTCCTGATAAGAGGGTTGGAATGTTTCCTTTAGTATATAAGAGTCCCGTCGCCATTCCAGCTAGACAGCCCGCCCCTACTGCAGCTAGGGTTGCTAAAAATGGGTTGGCTCCCTGCGTTATCAAGGTTACAGCTACTGCTCCCCCTAGAGGAAAAGAGCCCTCAGTAGTCATATCTGGAAAATTCAAAATTCGGAAAGTCATAAAGATTCCCAAACCTAGAATCGCCCAGACCATCCCCTGAGAAATAATGGATACTATCATAATCTTTCACTCATTTCTTTCTTTAGTAAAAATGGGAGGAGATGTGTCCAGCTCCTCCTTTATCTTTATTCTATCACTTGTCCTGCTTCTTTTAGAACAGACTCAGGAATGGTGATACCAAGTTCCTGCGCTAGTTTTTTGTTAATCACTGACTTACCAGTTGAAAAGACATTGACTGGCGTATCAGCTGGTTTTTCACCTTTCAAAACTTTGGCAATCATTTTACCAGTAGCCACTCCAAGATCGTGTTGGTCAACTACTACAGATGCTAATCCACCTGCTTCTACCATGGCAGTGGCACTTGGGTAGATTGGCTTTTTAGCTGTTTGGTTGCTTGAAACAACTGTTGAAAATGCGGATGCGATGGTGTTGTCAATTGGAACCCAAATCGCATCGACCTTGCTTGTCATAACATTGACTGTTGAAGCAATTTCATTTGTTGAAGGAACGGCAAATGTTTCGACTGTCAAACCTGCTTTTTCAGCATAAGCCTTGAATTCTTCTACCTGTGTTTTTGAGTTATCTTCGCTACTTGAGTAGAGAGCGCCGATTGTTTTGACATTTGGTGTCAAAGTTTTAATCAATTCCACTTGCTGTTCAGCGGGGTTGTGGTCTGATACCCCTGTGATGTTGCCACCTGGTTTTTTCAAATCCTTGACCAAGTTAGCACCGATTGGGTCTGTAATAGCAGCCATGATAACTGGTAGGTCTTTTGTAGCACTTGCGAGCCCTTGAGCTGCTGGTGTTGCAATCCCAACAACTACATCGTTTCCATTTGCTATCAATTGTTTACTCATGGTTGCAACCTTGCTCTGATCTCCTTCAGAGTTCATAAAGTCGATTTTTACTTGGTCGTCCTTATAGCCTTCTTCAGCTAGTCCATCTTGAATCCCCTGATAAATCAAGTCCAAAGATGGGTGACTAACAAATTGAAGGACCCCAACCTTAGCAACCTTTTGATCTTCCTTAGCTGCAGGCTTGTTCATTGATGAATAAATCAAACTAGCCACCACCAATACTGCTAATCCAGCGATGATTCCAATTAAACGTTTATTTTTCATATTCTTTCTCCTTTTAAATCACTTGTATAATACTCTTTTCACTCAAAACAAGCGACGCCATCGTTTAAATTTCATAATCTTTCCTCCCATAAAAAAATCCTCACACAAAAAACTTGTGTGAGGACGTCGATGCGCGGTACCACCTCAATTATAGGGAATATCCCTATCGCTCTTTCTCGCAATAACGAGTTGCACTGTAAGGTGTGCTCACCGAATTTTTATGATTTCAAATTCTTAATAAGATTCAGCCCAATTTCATCAATTTCATCTATCTGCTTTCACCAACCACAGACTCTCTAAAAAATGAGCATGATTACTTTCTGAATGTTTAAATTATATCATTTTTCAACTACTTGTCAAGGCTATTTTTAGAATTTTTTAAACAATTCAAAAACTTCCCCTTTATAAAAGAGGAAGTTTGTAGAATATCAGCCTGAATTACGTAAACCGGTTGCAATTCCGTTGATAGTTGTATGGATCAGTTTTTCTTCGTCAGCCGACAATTCGCCGCGACGTTGACGTTTGATCAACTCCAACTGGATGTAGTTCAGGATATTAAAGTAAGGCATACGATAGTTTAGACTGTCTTTTAGGTAAGAGTTTTCTGCCAAGAGTTCGTCATAACCTTCGATAGCTAAAATAACGTCCTTAGTCAACTGCCATTCATCTAAAATAGTGTAGTAGATAGCTTGTACTTCCTCGTCTTCACAGAGCTTGGCATATTCAAAAGCAATGTTCATATTAGACTTAGACAAGACCATGTCTACATTGGAAAGCAAAGATTGGAAGAAAGGCCAGTTTTGGTACATATCACGAAGAAACTCGATATTCTTTGGATCTTGATCTATAAACTCTTTAAAGCTGGATCCTACTCCATACCATCCAGGGAACATGACACGGCTTTGTGACCATGAGAAGACCCAAGGAATGGCACGCAAACCGCCAATTTCAGTGATGGTCTTACGAGCTGCTGGACGCGAACCGATATTGAAGCTTGAAATAGCCTTGATTGGACTTGATTCAAAGAAATAGTCATAGAAATGTTCATTTCCAAAGACCAAATCACGGTAGATATCATAACTACGGTCTACTACTTGATCCATGATGGCTTCGTAACGATTTGACGTATTGGTATCACTCTTCTTCTTTGTAATCATACGGTTAATGGCTGCAGAAACCAGCATTTCAAGGTTGTAATAAGCAGCGTCTTTGTTTCCGTATTTATTTCCAATGACTTCTCCTTGCTCAGTCAGACGGATACGGTCCTTAATAGACTTGAGCGGTTGAGATGTGATAGCTTCATAAGTTGGTCCACCACCACGACCCACAGTACCACCACGACCGTGGAAGAAAGTGACCTTAACGCCAAATTCATCTCCAATAGCAGTCAGTTGTTGTTGCGCTTTATAGAGAGTCCAACATGATGATAAATAACCACCGTCTTTGTTACTATCAGAGTAGCCAAGCATGATTTCTTGGTAGTTGTCTTTTGAAGCAATCCATTTTTTAGCCAAAGGTAGAGAGAAATATCTTCTCATGGTTTCTTCTGAGTGATCCAAGTCTTCGATTGTTTCAAAGAGGGGAACAATCTGAACGCGGGCTTTTTGGGCATCTACCAAGCCGACTTCCTTAAGCATAATAGCTAGTTCGAGCATATCGGATACACTGGTTGCGTGCGAAATGATGGTTTGACGAATGACGTTTTCACCCAGTTTATCCTTCAACTTACGCGCAGCTTTAAAGATAGATAGTTCTTTTTCAAGCAGTTCTGACTTTTCAGCATGAGTCGCTGAGAGGATACGAGGATCTTCTTCCAACTCTTTTAAGAGGAGGGCGCATTTTTCGTCTTCAGACAGATCGCTATAGTGGTCGTTGATACCAGCAGATGCAAGCAATTCTGCTACACAGGCTTCATGAACACTAGAGTCTTGGCGCATATCAATAGAAGCAAGGTAGAAACCAAAAATTTCGACAGCTTGCATCAACTCGACAAATTCTCCTGAAATCAGGTATTCCCCTTTGTTCTCAAGGAGAGAGTCGCGAATGGCCAACAAATCTTGATAAAATTCATCTGCAGTGGCATATCTTGGCTGAAGGTCCTTGTCTTCAATGAGATAAGCCTTGGTTGCCTGCATCTTAGCTTGGATGTCAAAAAGAGCACGACGATAGAGTTCTTTTTCACGGTAAATCGAGTTATCTTGTGACTTCAGCGCCATCTCACGGACCTTGTCGCTGACATTCACGATGCTGGTTGACAGTGAAAACTCACGATAAAGATTATAAATCTTTTCATCATAGTAGTTCATGATGACTTCACACTGAGTCAAAGCTGATTTGTTGAGGGTTTCCGCAGTTACGAAAGGATTTCCATCACGGTCTCCTCCGATCCACATCCCCATAGTAATCGGTTTTGGATGCTCAAGCTCGATACCTTGTTCTTTAGCTAGTTTCTTATACTCAGCCGTCAAACGTGGAACAGCATTCAGGAAAGAACTTTGGTAATACTCCATCACGTTGGTGATTTCGTTCGTTACTTTCAATTTTTTCTCACGAATCATGTCCGTTTGCATGATAATCTCAATGTAACGGCGGAGATCTGTGTGCCATTTTTCTTTATTAATCAAGCCGAGTTTGACATCACGGTACTTGCGCAAGAGCGTATGGATGTGGTTGGTTAAATCCAGCATACTCTTGCGTTGTACTTGCGTTGGATGGGCGGTTAAGACAGGAACGACATTTAACTTTTCTAAAATTTCGGCTGCATTTTCTTTTTCAGCTACCATCTTAATCGTTGTAGATAATTTTCCTAAATAGTCTTGGTCCACATTGTTTTGGTGATTGATTTCATAGGCCAAATCCACATCCTCAGAGATATTAATCAAAAGTGGAAGGATAGAGAAATAGCGTGAAATGTAAATCATTTCTTCATTCGAAAGACTGGTCACTAGGTCATTGAGCCCTTGATAATTCTCGCTAGTTGATAATTCCTTCAACTGGATAATCTTTTCAAAGGTTTCTGGCGCCAGCATATTTTTTGTGATATCTTCTAATAGCTCAGTCAGAATCAAGACTTCCTCTTGGACGACTGCTTTATTACTATAGTTTTCTAATTTTTGAAGAGACATATACTTTCCTTTCCATTCAATCCTTACAGACTTTCATCGGTTTGATTTTCGTATTCTCTGATAAGTTTGGCACGTTTTTCACTGGCATCAATATTCAGTACAAGCGCGATGGCCACGGATAATACCAATAGACTGTTCCCACCTTGTGAAAGGAAGGGGAAGGTTACCCCTGTAGAAGGAATCAACCCTGAAATCCCACCAATATTGACAAAGACCTGAACAAGGATCATTCCTCCGACACCAATAGCAACCATAGAGTTAAAGGGGTCCTTTGCTCGAATACCAACCAAGATGATTCGCAAAATCAAGAAGAAGAGTAGAGCCAAAATCATACTGGCTCCTACGAATCCAAACTCCTCGATGACAATCGAAAAGACGAAATCCGTATGGGCTTCTGGCAGATAACCACGCTTCTCGATAGAATTCCCTAGTCCCAGTCCGAACCAGCCACCATTAACCATGGCATAGTAGGAATTTGCGAGCTGGTGTCCTGCACCCGCCAAGTCATTAAAGGGATTAAAGAAGGCACTAAAACGTTTAGCAACGTAACCAAATACAGGAATTTGAGAGAACTTTTCAACCCCAACAAAGCGAATGACAGACAAGACTAACATTGAACTTCCTGCCAAGAGAGCTAGAATGGTCGAGAACCAACGATAGGCAATCCCACTAACCGTATACATGATGAGCGCCACCAAGACCAAGATGGTCGCATTACCCAAGTCTGGGAAAATTCCCAAGCTACCAATCAGAACCAGCAGAACAAAACGCCAGTCATTAAAAGCTCGAGGTAGCCACTGATTCTGTGTCAAAACCTGGAAGTCATAAACCGCAATCTCATCTTGTTGTTTTGAAAAACGATGTGCCAGGTACCAGATGATGATAATCTTAAGGTACTCCGCAGGCTGAATCGTTACAGGTCCTACAGAAATCCATCCGTATGCTCCATTGACAGGTGTTCCGACCAGTCGCGCCAGAGCTAAAAGAACCATCTCCACAATCATTACGATAAAGATGAGACGTCCGTTTCTTAGGAAACCTAATTTTAATTTATAGATTAAGGCAATCAGAATCAAACTAGCTATCCAGAAGATCCCCTGGTTACGCACCAATTGAAAGGCGCTTTTTCCTTCTTCAATCAAGGTTGCACTCGTTGTCGAGTACACCACAATCAGTCCCAAAATCGATAAAAGGAAATAAGGAATCAAAATGGAATAGTTTAGTAGGTGCCTTTTACTAATTTTCATATTTCACCACTCTAATAGGAACAGACGCTTCTGTTCCCAATTCCGTTTTATTTTCTAGTTTTGATTGTTATTATACCACTTTTTCAGAAAGAAAAAAACTCTTATCCTTTAATCCTTCGAATTTTACTCATTTTCTAGTATCAGGTATAAAAAAACAAATCTCTTTTGAGATTTGTTTTTTGCCTTCTTAGTTAGATGAAGAGCTGCTGCTTGAGCTTGAGTCACCACCACCGATGTATTGGGTGAAGATGTTTTGGAAGGCTTGATCCTTAACCTTGATGTTTGCCGCTTGCAATTCTTTACCAATTACTCCTTGAACAAAGGCTGAATCATTTTGTTTCTGAGTCAAGATGATGGTCTTCAATTTTTCTTTGTAATCCTCAATATTAGAAGATTTTTCTGTTTTCTTCGTTACTTTGATGATGTAGAACTGACTGCTGTAGGCTTGTGTTCCGGTAGCTGTAATCACATCAGAAACCCCATTCACATCCAAGGCAAAGGCTGCTTTCTTAACTTGTTCTGGAAGTTCTGTAGAAGCAGAGTCAAAAGTGATTTCTCCACCATTTTCTTTTGTCTTGTCATCGTTAGAGTTGTCTTTTGCCAACTGAGCAAAATCCGCACCTTCTGCTTTAGCTTTCTCAAGTACTTCTTTTGCCTTGTCTTCATTATCCAAACGGATGATTTGAGCTGTCACATCTGGTGTATAAGACTCAAAAGCTTTTTGGTAGGCTTCGTCTGTCAACTCGCTCTCTGCAGCCTTCTTAACCGCTAATTCAACCAATTTGCTGGTACGGATTTGAGCTTTACGAGTCTCAGGTGTCATACCTGCACGTTGAAGCACGCTGTTGTAGCTATCGCCGTATTTCTTTTGTTCTTCAGCAACAGCATCATCCACATCTTTATCCGTTACTTCTGATCCATATTGTTGTTCAAATACTTTTTGGATGGTCATATTGAGCAAGACTTGTTGTGCAGTTGGATTGTTCTTTACTTCTTCAAAGAATTGATGCTCTGTAATCACATCGCCCTTCATGCTGATCAAATCTTTTCCTTCAGAACTGTTTGAACAAGCTGCAAGTGTTGCTACTGATAAAAGTGTGATGGCTCCTGCCATAAGTTTTTTCTTCATTTTTACTCCTTTTACGGTAAGTGTTACCTTATCTATTTTACTATAATTTCTTAAATTTTTCTGAAAATCATTCGCTCTCAGGAAGCTCTACTTCTGCTAGATTCTTTCGTAGCATGAGAATACCATCTCCAAGTGGAACTAGAGTTGCTGTTAGACCTGGATTGTCCAAAGTTGCGTCGAAAAGTCTTTGCAAACCACGGTAAATGGTGCGTTGACCTCGGCGGACTTCCATGATGTCCTTGGCAACATCTCCTCCTTGGAAAATATCATCCAAGACCACTACTCCACCGACTTCCAAGTGCTTGAGGATTTCAGGCAGAAAGACGATATACTTGGACTTGGCCGAATCCATAAAGACAAAGTCATAAGTTTCTGTCAGACTGGATAAAACATCGACTGCATCTCCCTCTAAAAGAGTGATTTGCTGACGACTGTCAAACTGGGCAAAGTTTTCCTTGGCAAAGCCAATCATCTCAGGATTACGGTCAATGGTTGTAATCTTAGCATCTGGCGCATGCTCCGCCATCAAGAGAGCAGAAAAACCGATAGCTGTCCCAATTTCCAAAATGTTCTTAGGTTGCATAGTTTCCATAAGAAAACGGAAGTAGGCAACTGTTTCATGGGGAATGATGGGAATGTTCTCCTTGCGAGCAAAGGTCTCCAATTCTTTCAAAGAACCTGTCACCTGCTTTTGACGCTGGCGCATGAGTTCAACGATTTCTTCCTTGACGACGGGCCGACGCATATTGTGATTGGCATTTTTACTATAAGACTCTACCATCTTAAGCTAGTCCCAATTTTTCAACAAGGGCTTCAAACTCGTTCAAGCGACGTTCAAAGACTGCAAAGGCATCGTTGAGATAGTCTTCCTTCTCCATATCCACTCCCGCTTTTCTCATGACATTGAGTGGATAGTCTGACTTACCTGCCTTGAGGTAGTCGATATAGCGGTCACGATCTTCTTGACTACCATGGACAATCTTTTCAGCTAAGGCTGAAGCAGCTGCAAAACCAGTTGAATACTGATAAACATAGTAGTTATAGTAGAAGTGAGGAATGCGTGCCCACTCGTATTGGATCTGAGGATTGTCTTCCTTGCTGAGTCCATAGTACTCTTGGTTCAAGTCAGCGTAGAGTTTATTGAGGAAATCACTTGTCAAGACTTCTCCATTTTGGTCTGCTTGGTGGATAGCATGTTCAAACTCAGCGAATTGAGTTTGACGGAAGACTGTTCCACGGAAACCGTCTAGGAAGTTATTGAGAATAGCAAAGCGAGTTGCGTCGTCTTCCACTTCTTCCAACAATTTCTCTGTCAAGATATTTTCGTTTGTGGTTGAGGCAATCTCCGCCAAGAAGATAGAGTAATCCCCGTAAACATAAGGCTGGGTTTCACGAGTATAGCTTGAGTGCATACTGTGACCTGTTTCATGGACAAGGGTAAAGAGATTGTCTAGATTGTCCTGCCAGTTGAGAAGCATGAAGGCATTGGTATCATAAGAACCACCAGAGTAGGCACCAGAACGCTTGCCTTGGTTTTCATAAACATCAATCCAACGCTCACTGAAGGCACGTTTGACACGGCTCAAGTAGTCGTCACCTAAAACTGCCAAGGCTTCTTCTGCCTTTTTCAAGGCTTCTTGATAGGTAAAGCTGTATTCTACTGAAGACAGTGGTGTGTAGACATCGTACATCTTGAGATCAGAAATACCCAAGATTTTAGAACGAAGTTCTAGGTAACGATGCAAGAGTGGCAAATGCTTGCGAACTGCTGCTACTAGATTGTCATAGACACTTTCTGGAACAAAGTTTGCTGCGAGGGCTGCATGGCGAGCACTCTTATAGTTGCGAACTTTTGCTCGGTAGTTTTGCACCTTAACATTTGTCTGCAAAGTCTTAGCGTAAGTATGTTGGAATTGCTCGTATGTCGCATAAAGGGCTTCATAGGCACCACGACGCACTTCACGGTTTTTAGACTCCATCAAACGGATGTAAGTACCGTGTGAGAGTTGTACTTCATTGCCTTCGTCATCAAGAACGTATGGGAAGCTAATATCCGCATTATCCAAAATAGCAAAGGTTTCACTAGCAGCGCCAAAGATTTCTCCTGCTCCAGCAAGCAATTCTTCCTCACGTTGTGAAAGAACATGATCTTTCTTTTGCAAGAGCTTGTCAAAAAAGTGCTTGTAAACTTGGAGTTTTGGTTGAGCTTCTAGGAAGGCAGCATACTGCTTTTCGCTAACCTCCATAAACTCAGGTTCATAGAATGAAAAGGCTTGTTCTAACTGACTGTACAGGGTCATTGCCTTAGCATAGTACTCTTGATACTTGGCTTCACGCGTGTCCTGATCATTTTTCATATGCGCATAGACATAAAGCTTTTCAACTTGGCGTTCCAAGTCAAGTGAGAATTCTGTAATCTCAAGCAAACTGTCTGCACTATCCAAGAGATGCCCTTCATACTGAGATGCTGTTTGTACTTTTTCAGTTAAATCTTTCAAGGCTTCTTCCCAAGCCTGGTCTGTTGGGTAGATTGTTGAAAGATCCCATGTATCTTTTTCATTTATTTCATGTCGTTGTAATACCATAAGATTCCTCCATCCTTTCTATTTTACCACATTTTTTGAGAAATATAAGCGATAAAAGGCTGGCGGATAGAGCTTTTGGCGATTATTTTTCGGATTTTTTTGATAGTAAGCCTGAAAATTTCTATAATAGCTAGTCAAATCCGTTTCAATCTGCAAAAAATCACCTGATTCTATCGGCTTGACTTGAGGATACCAGTCGTCTAGTTGATGGTTTAATAGATTGTCTCCTTGATAATAAGCTTCCTCCTGCTTCTTCATCCAGTAGGGCGTTTGATAGTACAACTGCTGGCGAATGTAGTGACAGATAGTGGAATCTTGCACAACTGCAAAACGAGGCAGTTTTTGTTTTTGATAAGGAAATCGTAGAATTTCCAAGAGATTTCCTTGGCCATAGGGAAATTCCTTGACCTGAAAATGAAGCTTGCCACGTAGATCCTGATGCAAAAGATATTTGAGTCTCAAAACTTGCTTTTTGAGATCCAGTTCCCAAACATAGAAACCCATATTTTGACTAATATAGAGGAATCCTCTTTGCAGTTGTGTTAACCGCTCTTTTAACCAGAGTTTTTCTCCCAGTAGCCAGATAACCTGATAGCCCTGGCTGCGGTATCCTTGACTTCTATCGCCTAAAAGCTTTTGAGACAAGGGACTGCACTGAACCTCCAGAGCTAATTTCTCATTGACGAGAACATCCGCAACCTGCTGGATCTCGGGCAAACTATATTCTAAGGCGACCTGATTGTCCTTCTTGGCCCAGTAATAAAGGGCCTCTTTGTTGCCTAAGTGTTCTGGACTTTCATTTTCAAAAATGGCAATACAATCTCTTAACCTTTCATGAGCAAAATGCGTTCGAATACTCTGTCCTTGGCGTAATCGTAGTCCGCCCCCACAGGCGGGGCAGGTATAAGCTTGCTTGGTCACATCTTTTTCAAGGGCATTCACCAAATTCCCCTTGGCATCTCTGGCTACAAACATGATCTACCTCCTTTTCTCATTTATTCGAAAAAGAAGCAAAAAAGACTGGATTCCCAGTCTTTCATGATATTATTTCTTATCTTTTTTGTCTCTTAGAATATTTTTTTAGCATGGGAATGAGATTGGGAATCTGCTCACTTCTAATGACCAGCACCCCGTATTCCTGACAACGATTGGCATAAACGGGATTGATTTTCCCCGTACAGACAATTAACTTGAGGCAACTCTCCCCAGCAAAATGATTGGCGTAGACTTCTAGTTCATTGATGGCTTCGACTGATAAATCTGTCATCTTGCAAGAGATAAAGGTAATCGAGCGTCCCTTTCTCAGAATGACATCAATCTCATTTTGAACATTGTCCGCCTCTGGAAAGATGCCATTCCAATCAATCTCACCGCCTATCATGCACTCATCAAACAGCTGAGATTCAAGCGCCAAGAGATAGAGATATACCTCTAAAATATGCCCCTTGTTGCGACAAAAGACCTGAGCTTCTTGACTTGGAAAACTGTAAGCTACTCGCTTCTTGTCTTCGCTTTCAATACTAAGCATCCCCGCTTCCACAAGTAAGGGGATAAGGGATTCTGGATAGTGATAATACTTGCCGTTGTTTTCCAGTATCTTTTCAGTTTCAGCATGCAGATCATTGGTCTTTGCTAGAGAGAAAAATTGGGTCACTTGATACCAGTTGGCAGGATTGGAAATGGCAGAGCTGGCTAGCTTTTTGATGGCTGCAACTTGTTGAACTGAGTGGATAGGGCGTTTTGATTTGAGTATTTTCCCACCACGCAAGGCTATCAACTGTTGGATGCTTAAAGTTGGAATGTCCAAATCTTCTTTTTCTAACTGGCCGGCTACCCACTTATATTGTTTTCCTCGCTCGACATCCATGGCAACGATGGGAAGGTCCCGATCCAAGCCATATTGATAGAGAGATAAGGCTAGTAGCGAATCCCCACCAAAAACATCAAGAAGAACCTGGTCATAGCCTGCTAGACAATAATCTAACTGGTCCGCTAGTTGTTCTAAGGATAGCTGACGAAAGGTCACTCGTTGGATATGAGGCACCTCTTCCATGATGAATTGACGGAGGGAGACTTTCTCTTCATTGCTTATTTTCGTTAAAGATAGAAAAAGAATCTCGTCACAATCACTGATAAAGGCTTGGTAGACATTCTTTTCCAATACATGCCGATCATACAATTCCACCAAAAGACTCGTCATTCGACCACCTCCATCATCTACAACATCTTGCGCTGAGAGCGACAGCAATACAGCTCTACTGCTCAGATTTTCTACTTCTAGTATAGCATAAAATTAAGCTTGTCCCAATCACCCAACGCAAACAAAAACGAATAGAAACCTTGCAAAGTGGTCTCTATTCGCTTGTTGGTGTTTGATTTACTTGATTTACTTTATTTTTCTGGCTAGCATAGTCGCAAATCGTAGTTGAATACGATTGCCATTTTCATCACGACGGTGCAGATGCCCTGGATTTTCATTGTACTTAATCAATTCCCAATCCTTGTAGTAGTCCGCCAACTCCCCTTCTTTAAAGGTGAATGGGAAGTTGACTGAGCAAGGATAATCCTCCGTGTCTATAGCACAGACGATAAGGTTATAACCACCAACCGTGGTGTGCTCCTGCATATTTTGGATAATAGCTGGAATGCGGTCCGCTTGTAGGAACATGAGAACAACAGTTGATACGATAAAATCATAGGCTTGCCCGATGCTGGCTGAATTGATATCATAAAGTCCGACAGGCATGTCTAGATCCTCTTGTTCCACAATGCTTTGCAAGATTTCAAGGGACAATTCATTTTGATCAACAGCTGTCACATCAAAACCATTCTGTGCGAGAAAGAGAGAGTTACGTCCTTGACCACAACCCAAATCCAAGGCTCTTCCTGGTTTCACCGTCTGCATAGCCTCTAGGACCTCTGAATGGACTGGATTGGTCTGGTATTTCTTAGGGAAATAATCCTCAGGTTTACAATAAAATTCCAAGTACCACTCTACATCGTCTGTTGCAGCCTCTACTCGGTGCCAGGCTTGCGGTTGCGCCATGGGATTGTCTGCTCCTGCCTCAAAGAGGTGCTCAGCTAGAACCTCACCATCTTCTGTTAACTCAATAAACTTGAGTACCCCCTTCAAGACAGTAATTTTTCCCCAAGTGCCGACCTTAGTATTGTGCTTTTGCTGGACAGCTTCTGGCATGGTCTGTTTATTCCACAAGGGCATCCGTTTATAGGCAATTAATTTTTCCATTTTACTTCCTCTTCTTAACGCTGGTTGACAGCTTTCATCACACGCGCGATGTCGCGGTTTTGTTCACGACGCTTGATGGATTCGCGTTTGTCATAGTCATGTTTCCCTTTTGCAAGTCCTAAAAGGAGTTTGGCGTAGCCATCTTTGATATAGACTTTAAGGGGAACAAGGGTCATCCCTGTTCCTTTGGTCTCTTGTTCCAATTTTTGAATTTGCTTCTTATGGAGCAGGAGTTTACGGCGGCGTTCTGGTTCCTGGTTCCAGATATTACCCTCTTCGTAAGGGGCAATATGAACATTGCTCAGCCAGACTTCCCCATTTTTTACTTGGGCAAAGCCATCCTTGAGATTGATTCGAGCAGCTCGAACGCTCTTGATTTCAGTTCCAGTCAGGACCATCCCTGCTTCTAGCGTATCTACGATTGTATAGTCGTGGTGCGCCTTTTTATTTTGTGCGACGACCTTTCCCTCGCCCTTTGCCATGCTTGGCTCCTTTCTTAGCTACTTCCTTGTAAAAAGGTTTCTTGCCTTTTTTCTTTTTATCTTTTTGTGAATGCTTGTGCTTATCATTTGAGCGCCCTGATTTTCTCTTGTCTTCCTTCTTGTCTGAACGACGACTTGAACCACGACCTCTTTCTTTGCGACCAGCTTGTTTCAAGCCTTTTTCAATGACATCAAACTCACTTGGGATATAAGAGAAGTCAATCTCACCTGTCATCTTATCGGCTCTTTCAACTCGAATGCGAATCTGCTGTCCTACACGGAAGGTTGTTCCTGATTTTTCCCCACGGAGTGTCAAGTCACGCTCGTTAAAATGATAAAACTCAGGCAAATTGGTGATGTGAATCAAGCCCTCAACTGTATTTGGCAATTCGACAAAGAGACCGAATTTGACGATGCTGGATACAACCGCATCATACTCTTCTCCCACGTATTCTTCCATGTACTCAGCCTTTTTCATGGCTTCGACTTCACGCTCTGCCTCAATGGCACGACGCTCACGATTGGAAGACTGGGTTGCAATCTCTGGAATCACTTGTTCAAAATGCTCTGCTATTTCCTTAGAACGGCCGTAATCCCGAATCATTCGATGGACTAGAAGGTCTGGATAACGGCGAATCGGACTGGTGAAGTGAGTGTAATAGTTAGCGGCTAGTCCATAGTGACCGTGATTGTGCTCAGAATAGCGAGCCTGTTGCATAGAACGGAGAAGCATCATGGATAATACATCCGCATAAGGTTCTCCCTCAACAGCACGCATGATGTCTTGGAGGGCCTCTTGGCTAATCTCACTAGCAGTCCCATAAATCCGCAAACCAAAGCTTGAAGCATAATCAATAAACTTCTGAACTTTTTCAGCCTTGGGCTCCTCGTGGATTCGATAAATGAAAGGTAGATCCAGCTTGCTAAAGTGCTCGGCAACCGTTTCGTTTGCAATCAGCATAAAGGACTCAATCATCCGCTCAGCAACACCACGCTGACGAAGAACGATATCCACAGGCTTACCTTTTTTATCCACTAGAATCTTTGCTTCGCTGGTATCAAAGTTAAGGGCGCCACGCTTCTCACGCATGCTTTCTAGCCTTTCATGAAGCTTGGCCATGAGTTCGATACTAGGAACAATTTTCTTATACTCTTGTCTTTTTTCCTCGTCACCTGCTAGGATATCATTGACAGCGCTATAGGTCATACGAAAGCTAGTCTTGATAACTGTTTGGGTAATGGTGTAATTAACCACACGACCGTGTTTATCAATTTCCATAATAGCAGACTGGGTCAAGCGATCTACTTGAGGATTGAGAGAGCAGATGCCATTTGACAGTCGTTCTGGAAGCATTGGTACCACACGGTCTGTCACGTAGACAGAAGTCGCGCGGTTAAGAGCTTCCTTATCAAGGGCAGAACCCTCGGTCACATAGTAGGAAACATCTGCGATGTGAACTCCAAGCTCGATATTGCCATTTTTCAAAGCCTTGATGTGTACTGCGTCGTCCAAGTCCTTGGCATCCGCACCGTCAATGGTAAAGGCGATTTCATCTCTCAGGTCCAGACGACCTTCCATATCCTTTTGAGACGGAGCTTCTGGCACACTTTCTGCTTCCTTGAGAACAGCTTCTGGAAATTCTGAAACAATATCCATGGATTCCAAGACTTCAAGAACGTCAATCCCAGCATCAGTCGAGTGCCCCACCACGTCTAGCACACTAGCGACAAAGAAATCATGTTTCTTACTTGGGTATTTGTCAATAAAGACCTTGAGAACTTCAGTACCTTCCAACTTGATAGCCGGTTTCTTCACATAAATCGGTTGGCTGATTTTCTGATTCTTTGAACGAATGTAGCCCGCATACTTGGGCTTTTCCTGATCCAGAACGATTTGCCCGACAACGGTTGTCAGGCTGTGTTCTAAGATATCAATAATTTTGGCTTCTGCAGCAGTTCCCTTGTTGCGGTCAGCGACTTTCTTGATGACCACCTCTACGGTATCACCATCAATGGCATAGTTGACATCGTTTTTTCCTACAAAAAGGTCGTCCTCTTCGCCTTCTATACTGACAAAGCCAAAGCCGTTTTTATGGGCATGAAAAATCCCTTTGAGGGTGATTTCATGTTTCTTCTTTTGGTCCAGACATAAACTGCCATCATCTTCAAAGCGAATCTGGTGCTTTCTTTCCATCAGAGACAGGGTTTTAATCAACTCACGGAAATCCTTGGATCTATCCTTTCCGAGAGCCTGAGCTAGGTCATTTACCGTCACTCGCCCCTTCTCTTGCAAATAATCTTTAATTTTATCTTTCATGTTTTCTTTCTAGATTTTTATAATTTCTTTTTGAGTGATAACTTTCTAAGTGTCATTTAAAATAAAAATAGGCTAAGACCTAGTCTCGCCCATTTCTTATCTACTTGATAATACCGTCAATGCTAAGGCAATGGCTAGCCAGAAAAAGACTAAAATACCTGTCAAACGTTGCATCACAGCTTCAAAACCACGCGCCTTACTACGTTCAAACAAATCACCTGAGCTGGCATCAAATACATTGCTGGATTGGTTCTTAGTTGGTTGCATGAAAATCGCAATCACAATCACAACAGATAATACTAATAAAATGGTTAACAATAGGTTATACATATCAAACTCCTTAAAATCCCTATTATTTTACCATAAAATCTACTTAGATTCAAGATGTAGGGTTACTTTTCTTTCCTTGGGACAATACTTTAACACCTCAATCTTGTCTGGATGAGTTTTGGAGTTCTTACTGGTTAGATAATTCATGCTGCCACAAGAGGAGCACTTGAGATTGATTTTTACTCGCACTAGATTTCCTTTACTTTTAATAACGATCTAAATTGCACTAAGTTACATAAACAACTGAAAGCCACACAAGCTGCTGTCGCATAAAAGACAGCATGGTAGCCCAAATATCCTGCAACTGCGGATCCCGCCATAGGTCCGATCACTCCACCAAGGTAAAAAAAGACTTGGTTGAAGGCGAAAATCCTTGAAATACCTGATTTTGGAGTCATTTTGCTAAGAAGGGCATTGACTCCTGGTATGAGAGCTCCCGTTCCCAAACCAAAGAGAAAACGATACAAGCCAAGTTGAAGGGGGCTGGTTGCATGGGCACAAAGAAGGTAAATGATGACGGAATAAATCTGCGCTGCAACTAACAATCTATGATTCCCTACCTTATCGCCAAGTTTTCCTAGAATTCCTGCACTCATCATGCTAGAAAATCCCATGCTAGATACGATCAATCCTGATACAAAGAGGAGATTCTCAGTCTGCCCTAAGTCCCGCACATAGAGAGCTAAAATGGGACCAATTGATTGAGCTGAAAATTGAATGACAAAGCTCGTCAAAAATAGGTTTACTAAGAGCCTAGGATACTTGAAAGAAGAAAATACTTCTTTCGTTGGAATAGCCTTCTCCTTAGCCACGGGCTGAAAATCTTCCTTGATAAAGAAAATGGTTAGGATTGCAGCTAAAAATAAGAAAGCACCTACCAATAAAAAGACATTACGAATGCCAAAAATTTCAGCAATAAAGCCTCCAACAAAGGGACCCGTCAGTGTTCCTGCAACAACACCTGTAGATAGAGTTCCCAGAGCCGCTCCCGACTTATCTTTCGGTACCTGACTAGCAATCAAGGCTGTTGCATTGGGGACAAAACCAGTAAATACACCATTGAGCAAGCGCAAAAAGAGTAGCCAATAGATATTTGGCACGAAGGCCAAACCTCCCATAGTGATGGTCATGGCAAGACCTGCTCGAATCATCATGGGTTTTCGACCGTACTTATCAGCAAGAATACCCCAGATGGGAGAAACTAGAGCTGCTGAAACAGCGGAAACTGAGATGGCTAATCCAGCATAAAAAGCAACTTGGTCCCCTTCAATTCCCAACTGTTCTACAAAGATAGGCATGAAAGGAACGACCAAGGAAATGCTGGCGCCCGTTAGAAAACTACCGAACCAGGCGACACGAAGATTCTCTTTCCAACTAATCTCTTGCACAGCTATCGCCTCCTTCAAGTAACTTCACTACTTGAGTCACAAGCTGATCACGACTGCCATTGTTGTCTAGAACATGACTGGCCAAATCTTTCTTTTTCTCTAAAGACCATTGGGCGGCCAAACGCGACTCTGCTACTTCCTTAGAAAGTTGATCCCGTTTCATGAAACGTTCCACCTGAACATCTCGGTCCACATAGACCAGCCACGTTTCATCAAACCAAGCACCGTAGTCCTGTTCAAAAAGTAGGGGAATATCCATGAAAAAAATCGCTTCTGTCTGAGCCAACTGGTCTCTCAGTGCAGCCAATTCCTCACGAATAATCTCTCCTTGGGTTTGTTTAGACCATTCTCGTTCTTCAGGGTTTGAAAAGATGAGACTAGCCAGGAGAGGGCGATTGAGTTCTCCATTTTCAAGGATTATTTTTTGTCCAAAGTGCTGAACTAAGAGCTGATAAAGACGACCACCAGGTTTTTGTAGCTGGTGGACGACTGCGTCAGCATCAACCACTTGAAAGCCTTTTTCTCTTAGGAAATTTGTCACAGTTGACTTACCAGAAGCAATTCCTCCTGTGATTCCGATGATTTTTCCCATCAGCCCCTCCTTTGACACTGAGGACAAAAATGAGTTCCCCGTCCACCGAGCTGGAATTTCTCAATCACTGTCCCACAGCGCGAACATGCTTGTCCAGTCTTATCATAGACCTGATGGAAGTCCTGCATGGTTCCGTCTTCCCCAAAGGCATTGGTATAGGTCCGAATGGTGGAACCGCCCTTTTCGACTGCCTGTCCCAAAACAGCAATGGTCTGGTCATGAATAGCTGTCGCTTCTTCTGCTGTCAAAGTCTGGGAAGGTCTTGCTGGATGAATCTGAGCTCGCCAGAGAACCTCATCCACATAGATATTGCCAAGGCCAGCTACCAAGGTCTGGTCTAGGAGATGGGATTTGATAGGCTTTTTAGACTTGGATAGAGCAGCTTGAAAGACCTGCAAATCAACGTCCTGCTTTCTTGGCTCAGGCCCTAGTTTTTTAGATACAAAGTAGGCATCCAAAAGGTCGGGTGCCAAGAGTTCCATGGTGCCAAACTTGCGTACATCCTCATAAACAAGCATCCCACCATCCTCAAAATGGAAGAAAACATGGGCGTGTTTACGTTCAGGAACCTGATCCGGATAGTAGAAATACTTGCCCTCCATCCGCAAATGGGAAATCAAGACCTTGTCTGTCAGGAAAAAAAGCAAATATTTTCCACGACGCCCCATGGACTCAATTACTTGACCAGGCACTTCCTTTCGAAACTCGTCCAAATCTGTCTTAATCATCTTGGGATAAGCAATCTCAATATTAGAAATCTTCTTTCCCAAGATCAATTTTTCTAAGCCACGACGAACCGTTTCAACCTCAGGTAATTCAGGCATAAATCCTCCTTCTGTAAAAACAAGAAGCAGGCATGAGCCCACCTCTACTTAGTATTCTTTTTCATTATAGCCAAAGTCAGCCAAATCTAGCTTTTTATCACGCCAGTTTTTCTTGACCTTGACCCAGGTTTCTAGGAAAACCTTGTCCCCTAGCATGAGTTCGATATCACGACGGGCCAGGCTACCAATTTTCTTAAGCATGGCGCCACCTTTACCGATGATGATACCTTTTTGACTATCACGCTCGACCATGATGGTTGCACGGATATGAACCTTGTCTGTCTCTTCATCACGCTTCATGGAGTCAACTACCACTGCAACTGAGTGAGGAATCTCTTCTCGAGTTAGGTGCAAGACTTTCTCACGAATCATCTCTGAAACCAAGAAACGCTCAGGGTGGTCTGTGATTTGATCAGATGGGAAATACTGGAACCCTTCCTCCAGATTTTCACTCAAAATATCGATTAGACGAGAAACGTTATTTCCCTGAAGGGCTGAGATAGGAACAATTTCCTTGAAGTCCATCTGATTACGGAAGTCATCAATCTGAGCCAAAAGCTGGTCTGGGTGGACCTTGTCAATCTTATTCACCACCAGAATCACAGGAACCTTGGCAGCCTTGAGACGCTCGATAATCATGTCGTCGCCCTTACCACGTGGCTCATCAGCTGGCACCATGAAGAGAACAGTATCCACTTCACGAAGGGTGCTGTAGGCAGATTCCACCATAAAATCGCCAAGGGCTGTTTTAGGCTTGTGAATTCCTGGTGTGTCAATAAAGACGATTTGCTCCTTATCCGTGGTGTAAATCCCCATGATTTTATTGCGCGTTGTTTGCGCCTTGTCACTCATAATGGCAATCTTTTGCCCCATGACGTGATTTAAAAAGGTTGACTTCCCAACATTGGGACGTCCTAAAATGGCTACAAAGCCTGATTTAAATGTCATAATTTCCTCTTATAGTTTAAAAAAGTATATCCCAAATGCGTGGGAGAAAGATAAGTGCACCTGTCACTGCAGCAAAAAGAGAGACCACCAGCACGGCACCTGCTGCCATGTCCTTGGCTTTCTTTGCCAACATAGAAAAGTGATAGTGACTGGCTAAATCCACTACATTTTCAATAGCAGAGTTAATAATCTCAAATGCTACTACCAAGAAAATGCTCATTAGGAGAAAGAGCCATTCGATCCGTGACACCTGAAAAACAAAACCTGCAAGGACGACTACTAGTGCCGTCACTGCATGTTTGCGCATATTACGTTCGTCCTTGATAGCGGTAAAAATACCTGTCAAAGCAAATTCTAAACTAGATACCAGGTCACGATTTTTCCATTTTCGTTTATTGTCTTGTGAGTCCATAGGCTGTCAAAATTTCTTCTTGTAAACCGAACATCTCCGCTTCTTCTTCCGGAGTGTAGTGATCATAGCCGTTAATGTGTAAAAAGCCGTGTACTGCCAAGAAGCCCATCTCACGCTCAAAGCTGTGACCGTATTCCTCAGCCTGCTCATGCGCTTTATCGATAGAGATAAAAAGCTCCCCAATGTAGGCATCAAACTCAGACATCATTTCTGCCAATTCTGGATTTTCCAGCAAATCCTCTTCGTCAAAGGCAATGTCCAACTCTGGCTTATACTCAAGGCTGATGACATCCGTCGGACGATCGGTATCACGGTACTCGAGATTGAGTTCGTGGCTACGCTCGTTGGTCACAAAAGTGACTGCCATCTCCTTGTCTTCTTTTCCTATTTTTTGGGCTGCAAATTCCAAAATTTCTTGGGTTTGTTGTAAGATTTCTTGTGAAACTTGACCAGTTTCATCTACCATTTCAATATACATGTACTTCTCGATTCTCTTTACTTGGCTTTATTATACCACATTTCCATGATTTTATTCTACCTTTTTGATATAATACTATGGAACACAATCACAAGGAGAGAACGATGTCATTTGACGGATTTTTTTTACACCACATGATTGAGGAATTGCGAAGCGAGTTGGTCAATGGTCGCATCCAGAAAATCAATCAACCTTTTGAACAAGAGTTGGTCTTGCAAATCCGCAGCAATCGCCAAAGCCATCGCCTGCTCCTCTCTGCCCATCCTGTTTTTGGGCGCATCCAGCTAACCCAAACGACTTTTGAAAATCCAGCCCAACCTTCGACTTTTATCATGGTTTTGAGAAAGTATTTGCAGGGTGCCGTGATTGAGTCGATTGAGCAAGTGGAAAACGACCGTATTGTGGAAATTACCGTTTCCAATAAAAACGAGATTGGGGACCACATTCAGGCTACCTTGATTATCGAGATCATGGGCAAACACAGCAATATTCTACTAGTTGATAAAAGCAGCCATAAAATCCTCGAAGTTATCAAACACGTCGGCTTTTCACAAAATAGTTACCGCACCTTGCTACCAGGCTCAAGCTATATCGCTCCGCCAAGTACAGAATCTCTCAATCCTTTTACTGTCAAGGATGAAAAGCTCTTTGAAATCCTGCAGACCCAAGAACTAACAGCAAAAAATCTTCAAAGTCTCTTTCAAGGTCTAGGACGTGATACGGCAAATGAATTGGAAAACATTCTTGTCAGTGATAAACTGTCTACTTTTCGAAACTTCTTCAGGCAAGAAACCAAGCCATGCTTAACAGAGACTTCCTTCAGTCCAGTTCCTTTTGCGAATCGTGTAGGAGAGCCTTTTGCCAGTCTTTCGAATCTCTTAGATACCTATTATAAGGATAAAGCCGAGCGCGACCGCGTTAAACAGCAAGCCAGTGAACTCATTCGTCGTGTTGAAAATGAGCTTCAAAAAAATCGCCATAAGCTTAAAAAACAAGAAAAAGAGTTACTAGCGACAGACAATGCTGAGGAATTTCGCCAAAAAGGAGAATTGTTGACAACCTTCCTCCACCAAGTTCCGAATGACCAAGACCAGGTAGTCTTGGATAACTACTACACCAATCAACCTATCACCATTGCGCTGGATAAGGCCTTGACTCCCAGCCAAAATGCTCAACGCTATTTTAAACGTTACCAGAAACTCAAAGAAGCTGTCAAATACTTGACTGAGTTGATTGAAGAAACCAAGGCCACCATTCTTTATCTAGAAAGTGTCGAGACTGTCCTCAACCAAGCAGGGCTGGAGGAAATCGCTGAAATCCGTGAAGAATTGATCCAAACAGGCTTCATTAGAAGACGCCAACGTGAAAAAATCCAGAAGCGCAAAAAACCAGAGCAGTATCTAGCAAGCGATGGCAAAACCATCATCTATGTAGGTCGAAACAATCTTCAAAACGAAGAATTGACCTTTAAAATGGCCCGCAAGGAGGAACTTTGGTTCCATGCCAAGGACATCCCTGGAAGTCATGTCGTCATCTCAGGAAATCTCAATCCTTCTGACGAAGTCAAGACAGACGCAGCAGAGTTAGCTGCCTACTTCTCCAAAGGGCGCCTGTCAAATCTCGTGCAAGTGGATATGATTGAAGTGAAAAAACTCAACAAACCAACTGGTGGCAAACCCGGTTTTGTAACCTACACAGGACAAAAGACCCTCCGCGTTACACCAGACCCAGAAAAAATCGCATCTATGAAAAAATCCTGATTTCAAGTGAATTCAGGATTTTCTTTTACATTTTACTCTGCAATCAAGGTTTCCAAACCAACCTTCATCATATCGGTGAAGGTGTTTTGATTTTCTCAGCCAGTTTTTAATAACTCTAAAAGAGCGAGATAGTGGTCAATAAATCAATAAATGAGATAGTTTTCTCTTTCAAGTAACAAGGTTTTGTTGCTATCTTCTAAAATTCTTTTATTGTCTCAATTTCGAAAAGACTTCCCCAATCTTACCTTCAATGACCAATGTAGCTTGGCTGTCTTGTGGAATACTGGTTTTATTGATAAGGACCAGATTTGTCCCAGAAAAATAGTTTACTAGGCTAGCTGCAGGATAAACAACCAAGGAAGTCCCACCAATAATCAGCAAGTCTGCTTGCCGAATAGCTTGTGCAGCTTGACTAAAAACATCCATGTCAAGTGATTCTTCATACAAGGTCACGTCAGGCTTGACCACCTTGCCACAGTCTAAGCAGTGGGGAACAGGTCCCTCGAGGGCAAGAAAAGCAGTTAAGTCATAGAAATGTTGACAACCTAGGCAGTAATTCCGGTCCGCACTCCCATGCAATTTAAAGACTTTTTGGGAGCCAGCCATTTCATGAAGACTATCGATATTTTGTGTCACAACAGCCTTTAGCTTACCTGTCTTTTCCAAAGTAGCCAGATAAGTGTGAGCAGCATTAGGCTTTGCTTCTGGATAAATCAGGTATTTTTTATAGAAGTCAAAAAAATCTTCTGGATAGCGCTCAAACATGGTTCGAGAAACGAGTTGCTCTGCCGTAAAATGACGGCCTAACTGATGACTATAAACACCATCTGAACTACGAAAATCTGGGATATTAGACTCGGTTGACACTCCTGCCCCTCCAAAGAAAACAATCCGTTGGCTTTGATCTATCAAGTCTTGTAATTGTTCAATTTTATCCATCACATTTCTCCTTAAGCTGGGTTCTAAAAAAGTTGAAAACCAATAGCTCCAGCAATCTGATTTTCAACTCTTCCTTTATCATTACTGATATATTTGAGATTAAAGCATTTGAATCAATCTTAGAAATAACCTTATCTCAAAGTAATACGATGTTTACTCTGCAATCAAGGTTTCCAAACCAACCTTCATCATATCAGTGAAGGTGTTTTGGCGTTCTTCTGCAGTAGTGTCTTCATCTGGATTGACCAAGCTATCAGAAATGGTCATGATAGCAAGTGCGTCAACGTGGTGTTGGGCAGCAAGATAGTAAAGAGCCGCTGCTTCCATTTCCACAGCCTTGACTCCCCATTTACCAAGCTCGATGTTCTTTTCAAAGTAGTTTGAGTAAAAGACATCAGATGACAAAACGTTCCCAACGTGGGTGGTCATACCGAGATCTTTGGCGATATGGTAGGCCTTGTCTAGCAAGTCAAAACTAGCGATTTGTGGGAAATCATACTGTGGCCAGTCGTTGCGAATGATGTTTGAGTTGGTTGCAGCTGCTTGCGCCAAAACCAATTCACGGACGTGGACATCTTCATTCAAAGAGCCCGCAGTTCCCACACGGATCAATTTCTTCACTCCGTAGTCTACAATCAACTCACGCGCATATATAGAAATGGACGGCATTCCCATACCAGTTCCCATGACCGATACACGGTGGCCCTTGTAAGTACCAGTGTAGCCAAACATGTTACGCACTTCATTAAAACAAACAGCATCTTCAAGGAAATTCTCCGCAATAAACTTAGCACGAAGAGGATCCCCCGGAAGAAGAATTTTATCAGCAATTTCACCCTGCTGAGCAGCAATATGGATAGACATAGTTAAGATATAAAGGGCGACAGAGAACAATGTAAAAATAGGAAACTGACGAAGCATCGCAGATGCTAGACAGTTTATCTTTTTTACACAGTTCTCCGCCCGTATTCAGTTCAACAAATACGGTTTACCCATCCTTTCTTTCTTGATTTTAAAATTAAATATTTCGCAAAACAGTTAGCCCGAGTTTGACTATAGCTCAGATACTCTGCTTTCTGTAGTTCCTAGTTTACCAATGAATCTAAAAATGCATACAGTTTTGCATTCATTTCAGAATAATCGTTTCCACGTAATTCTTCTGGTGTTTGAACGAAAGTGAACTTTTCACTTTGCTCTCTTAATTGCTCCCCACCATCCGCAGTAATTAAGAGTTCTATTATTTCTGCACCAAATTCCAAATGGGCTTGAAATGCATAATGCTTCGGACTAAAGCGAATAATTTGGCGTGGACAACCTTGACTCGTCGCAAGAACAACAGCATCCTCTGTCAGCCCTGGCATATCACCGTGCCAGTGGCCGGTTTCTAAGGTTTCTCCGAACAAGCTGACATGAGGATCTGTTAGGCCTTGCATCGTCAATGTCACAGGATAAACGCCGATCTCGCGCTCTGGACTATGTTCATACTTCGCACCATAGGCAACAGACAGGAGCTGCGCACCAAGACAGACACCAACAATATAGATATCTGCAGCAATCGCTTCTTTCATAAAAGCAAGCTCAGCCTTAGGGTCGTAGTATGGGAAGTTTTCTCTATCCTCATCAGGAGATTGGGGACCACCCATGACAATCAGAAAATCAATCCCGTCAATTGTTTCAGGAAGAGGTTCTTTTTCGTAAACCTTTGTTGATGTAATGTGATGCCCTCGTGCCAGAGCCCATTTTAGATAAGCACCTGGAACTTCAAAGGTCTCATGTAAAATAAAGTGAACTCTCATGCCACTACAATTCAGCAAGAATAGCTTTCAGCAAACCTTTGAAATCACCCTTGACACGTTCAGTCACTTCCACAACTTCTTCGTGGTTGAGTTCTTCTTGGAAACCAGCCGCAAAGTTAGTAATACATGAAATTCCTAGAACTTTCAAGCCAGAGTGGGCTGCCACGATAACTTCAGGAACAGTAGACATACCAACTGCATCTGCTCCAAGGGTCTTATAGGCACGAATCTCTGCTGGTGTTTCATAAGTTGGACCAGTTACACCGATATAGACACCTTCATCAAGCTTGATACCAAGTTTTTTAGCTACTTGATGAGCTACAGCACGGTATTCAGGTGTGTAAGCTTTAGACATATCAGGGAAACGAGGACCGAAATCATCCAAGTTTTCACCCATCAACGGATTTTGACCCGTAAAGTTGATATGGTCTGAGATAGCCATCAAAGTACCAGGACCATAACCAATACCTCCTGCAGCATTGGTTACAATGACACCTTCGCATCCGAGAACTTTCATCACACGTACTGGGAAAGTCACGACTTCCAGAGGATTTCCTTCGTAGAAATGGAAACGACCTTGAAGAGCCAAGACCTTGCGACCTGCAAGTTCTCCATATACCAATTTACCAGCGTGACCGACTACTGTCGAACGGCCCCAGTTTGGAATATCTGCATAGTCTACTACAACTGGATTTCCAATTTCTTCTGCCAATTCTCCAAGACCTGATCCAAGGATTAAACCAAATTCAGGCGCTTTGATTCCTTTATCTTTCAGAAAAGCAGCTGTTTCCTTGATTTTATCTAAGAATGTCATTCTGTGTCTCCTTTATTATTTTTTAGCATTTGACCGATTTTGTCAAAGGTTTTTGCGTTGCGAATGGTGATGTTGCGATAAAAAGGTATCTTGAGCAAGTACTTGTGATAGGCAGTTGCATAGTAGGATTCTTCAGAGAATTTCCCCCAGAAAATCCCAAGTCTTCCAAAATGAACCACTTCATCTTTCAGTTCCAAACTTTCAACTTTCTCAATGACTTGAGCCACATCCAAGCTCTCCGTGTAGAAGAGCACATCCTTTCGTGCCAAATCTTTGGTCCACCATTCAGGCAGATTCTTCAGCTCTGCTTCATAATCTTCCTGACTCAGCAAAGAAAAGCTCTGAATAAATGGATAATGGATTTCAAAGAAAGCCTCTAACTTTTCAACCAATTGGGCTTTGGGAGCTATCGAAGTAAAGAAAATGTTGCCACTGTTGATGTAGGTTTCAATCTTTTCCAGTCCCAACTCTATCAGTTCTTGACGAAGTTGCGACATAACAACCTTATTCTTCCCACCGACATTAATGCCCCTAACCAGTAAAGCATAGTGTGTCATCTTATACCAATTTATCTAAGAAACTTTCACCAATCATGGCAGTTTCCACACCAAAGTTATCGGCAACTGTCGCTGAGATATCTGCGAAATGTCCAACTGGAATGACACCATTTCCTTTAAAGCTAGGGCTGTATGCTAAAAGTGGGATATATTCACGAGTGTGGTCTGTTCCTGCATAGGTTGGGTCATTTCCATGGTCCGCAGTAATCAAGAGAAGGTCGTTCTCTCTCATGGCTGCGATAATTTCAGGCAAGCGCTCATCGAACTCATGCAAGCAATCACGGTAACCATGAGCATTGCGGCGGTGGCCGTAAAGGGCATCAAAGTCCACCAAGTTTGTGAAGGAGAATCCTTTTTCAAATTCAGCAAGTCCCATTGTCTTCAATAGTGTATCAATTCCGTGGCTGTTTGACTTGTTGTGGCCCATGTCATGATTGATACCCGCGCCGTTAAAGATATCGTTGATTTTACCAACAGCATAAGTATCGATGCCAGCGTCATTCAATTTATCCAAAACAGTTGGTGCAAATGGGGAAACGGCCAAGTCACGACGATTTGCTGTGCGAGTGAAGTTACCTGGTTCACCAACATACGGACGGGCAATGATACGACCTAGAAGGGCAGGACGTTCAAGTGTAATCGAACGAGCGTATTCACAGATACGGTACAATTCATCCAAAGGAATGATGTCTTCGTGGGCAGCAATTTGCAAAACAGGGTCAGCTGAAGTATAGATAATCAACTCCCCAGTTTCCATTTGACGTGGTCCGAAATCATCGATAACAGCTGTACCTGAGTAAGGTTTGTTGGCTTCACGAATGACCTTACGTCCTGAGAATTCTTCGATTTTTGTCAAGATTTCTTCTGGGAATCCGTTCCAGAAAGTATCAAAAGGCTCGGTAATATTGAGTCCCATGATTTCCCAGTGTCCAGTCATGGTATCCTTACCAAGTGATACTTCTTCCAATTTTGTTGCATAACCTGTTGGGTTGCTTTCAGCTGGTACCGTCTTCAGAGGAGTTTCACGAGGAATATTTCCTAGACCGATTTTAGCCATGTTTGGCACATTCAAACCAACTGTTTTTGAAATGTGCCCCAGTGTGTCAGAAGCTCCATCTGGAACTCCTGCATTGACAAAGTTATTGGCATCTGGTGCGGCACCGATTCCTACAGAATCGAGTACTACCAAGTGAATACGATTAAATTTTGACATAGTGTATCTCCTTACTATCTTAGTTATCTTGCTTTTGTTGAAGTTAAAATCTGAACCCCATCTCGTCCCGCTACGATGACCTTATCCACCATTTGGTTAAACAAGCCGTGCTCTACGACACCAACGACATGGTCCAATTCTTGCCCGAAGGCAATTGGATCTTCAATGACATCCAAGGCTAGGTCAATGATAAAGTTCTGCATATCGGTCACAAAACGTTGGCCGTCTTTTTCACGGAAACTTGGTTTGTAGCCAGCTCGCTCAAACCGACGAAAGACCTGTTCTCCACCATACTGAACCACTTCTACAGGCAATTTAAAAGCACCTAGTTTCTTGACCAGTTTGCTTTCATCGACCACCCAAATGTATTCTTTTGAGGGCGTTGCGACAACCTTCTCCATCAGAAGGGCACCACCACCACCTTTGATTCCGTTAAACTGACTATCTACTTCATCCGCCCCGTCAACCGTCACATCGACAAAGTCTACTTGATCAATCGACTTGAGCGGGATGTTAAGACCTTCAGCCTGTTTACTGGTCACACTGGAAGTCGTTACAGCAGTAATCTGCAAACCTTCTTCCTTAATCCGACGACCGATTTCTTCTACGAAATAGTAGGCAGTAGAGCCAGTTCCCAGACCGACTACCATACCATCCTTGACAAACTCAGCAGCCTTGATACCTGCCATCTTTTTCAGATTCTCCACTTAAACACCTCCATTAAAGAGCTACTTTTATTATAACATGTATCCGTTTTTATTTCATGAATACACTTGAAAAACCCGAACATTTTTATTTCGGGTTTTGGTGTCCTATTTAACCATATCAGGATCGTAATCATAGAATCCTGTATCAAGGAAACGGTTTTTAGGGTGTAACTTGCGCACTTCCTCATCTAACAAGAAAGCTTGGTCATGGCTGAAATTTCCCTCTTGGATCAAGCTACGCGCTTGAATAAAGAGTTTGGCAATTTCTACAAAATTTTGACCTGGGGTGTAGAGACCTTCTAGCTTCCAATGAGTAAAGCCGTGATCCACCAACTCTGTCAATTTGGTCATCAAATCAAGGTCATTGTTGGCAAAGATATGGGTACCATGATTGTCTTCAAAGATAGAGTAATGGCTCTCTGGGTCACTTGGCTCTGCCAAGAAGAGGTCACGTTTACGCGTCTTTTCGTCATCGATATGCGTAAAGTTATAGTAGTTTTGCAAGAGCGGACGCTTAGAATGGTGGATGACGCTAGCTCCGTAAACCAAGACTTCAGCAGGAATTGCCAAAATCTCAGGCATCTTGAAGAGCTCGGCAGATGGAATTTCACGCGCCAAAACCGCCTCAGATGCGCCAGCCTTTTGACCCCAGAAGTTAATCTGACGACTGCTTGTCACCATAGTTGAAGCATCGTAGATGGTCTTAAAGGAATAGCCATCACGGTTGACTACGTAAAAAACACCTGCATCCCCAACAGTAATATAGTCTGTCTTGATTTCTTCCAAGAAATCTAGGAAAGGCTTGATACGGTCCATCATATCTTGGTGCATGAGGGCATTAACCGCGACAATCAATTCCTTGCCTGCTTCATGAACCAACTTAGCAATCTCACGCAATTGGTCATGACTAAAAGTCGTTGGCAGACGAAGACCAAAATCTTTCTCACCGACATAGATACGGTCTACACCAGCTTCAAGCAGTTGTTCAACTTGTTCAATACTTTCAGCAGTTGCTGTAATAATAATCTTTTCCATAAGGAAAATTATACCACAATTCTCAAAAATCAGCTATGAATACTAGTAGTTTTATAAAAAGTCAAAGTCTTTTTTAAAGTTTGCAATCAAAAAGTGAACAGTAACTTGTACCATTCACTCTATTTTATGCATGTACTTCTTCAACTAGGTGGCCATCGTTCATGACATAAATACGATCAACCTTATCAAGAAGGCGAGTATCATGCGTAATCATAACAACTCCTCTACCTTGTTCATGGGCAATAGCAGCCAGCATCTCCGTTACTTGGTAAGCACGCTCGGTGTCTAGACTTGCTGTCGGCTCATCTGCAAGCACAATGCTTGGATTGTTATAGAGCGCTCTAGCAATCGCGGCACGCTGACGTTCGCCACCCGATAGAGCTTTGGGATAATGATTTTGAACTTTTTCCAAATCCAACAACTCAAAGAGCTCTTTTCGGTCACTTTTACTATTTTTTCCCTTATCCAGTCTGTCAATCAAATCCAACTGTTCCTTAACTGTTAGGAAAGGAATTAGGTTTGAAGCCTGGAGAATGAAACCAAACTCTCTAAAACGGAGATCTGTTTTTTCCTTCTCCGTCAAACTGCCTGTTTCCTTCCCCTTTACTAGAATCTTTCCACTCGATGCTTCCTGAAGTTGTCCTAGAGTTGTTAAAAAGGTTGTCTTGCCAGAGCCAGAAGGTCCAACAATAGCTACGAACTCTCCCGCATTTAGCTGAAAATTCGTCTCATGCAGGGCAACGACTTTCATCTTTCCTTCCCCGTAGGTTTTTGTCACTTGAGTCATTTCAATCAATGCTGTCATACTATTCTCCTTATCACTCTGCAATCGCAGTAATCGGGTCCACCTTTAGCAAGCGTGGAAGTGAAATGACACCACCTAGAAGGGCCATCAAGGAAATTACCAAGCTTAGAATAGAGTAGGCTATCCAACTTGGGTAGAAAAAGAAGGTAGCTGGTAAGACAAAAATCACCCCTCCGATTGCCAGCAAGGCTAAAGTAATCCCCATACCAGCTAGGAGGAAGATTTGACAGAAAAGAGACCATACAATGGTTTTGATCTGTATTCCTTGAGCTCGCATTATTCCATAAAGTCCTAGTTTTTGGATAGTAATGATATAAACAAAAATCCCCACAATCAAGCCAGTGATGACAATCATAGCGAGAATCATCCCTGAAAATACATTAACCTGAGGTGTGTAGCCAGGAATTTTCGATATCATTTTTGGAATGGAAATCTGTTTCAGTCCGTCGCCAGTCACTTCTCTGTCATTTTTCAATACCAAGGCAGAGATGGAACGATTGGCTTTCAAGGTTCCTTGTAAGGTCCAATAAGTTGTCAGACTCGTAAAGACAACAGGCTCGGTGAAAAACTTATTTCCTTGAGTCAGGCCTACAATCTTGTAGCTTGCCTCGCTTCCATTGAGCTGAATGGCATCACCTAGCTTCATCCCATAGTTCCCAAAAGACTGATCCACAACAACCTCATCATCTCCTTCAGGATAACGTCCCTCCGTCAAACTAGGAGAGATAAAAGAGTCCCAGTCTTGAGCAAAAATGGAAACATTGACCTTTTCACTACCATCGACTAGATTGGTTACAGCGAACATATAGCCCAATGGAGCAGCCTCTTCAGATCTCTTATCCTTGTAGTCCTTTTCAGGAATAAAGGATGCCGTCAAATTATCATTTGCGTAGTCGGATAAAACGATACCCGTTGCTTGCCAATTATCAATAGCTGCTCGGTTATTTCGCACAAGACCAAGAGCTAGACTGGTCATAAAAAAGACCATAAAAGCGATAAGAAAAATGGTAGTTAGAATCAAACTATATCGAAGTTTGTTTCTTACTATTTCTTTGATAGCAAGATACATGCTTATCTCCTTTAACTTTCCCCAGAGGTAGTAAAAAGCCTCCCAGTCCAATAGACAGAATCTCTGTCTTATCATCCATTCAAAACAACTCCTACCTATTCTTTTAAAATGAATCAAGGTAGCAACTTAACAAATCATCTTAGGAAAAAGCCTCAGCTTGCTATCAATTTATATAAGTTATCCTTTCCTTTCTCAGTATATTTATAATAGAGAAAGTCAGGTCATCTGTTTTAAGTGTAACATCCATGCTATCACTTTCTCTAGTGGGTGTCAAGAAGAGTGACTTAAAAGATGATAAGAGACTTTAGTAGTTTTGTAACAATCCTGTAATAATTCTCTGCATAAAAAATGATAAAATAGTTAGGTACTGTTAAGGAGAGAATCATGCCCGCAAGAAAATTAGAAGCTTATGAGTTTGAACAAACTTCCGAATCGAATCAAACTCCGCTTTATCAAGACTATACACTGGAAGCTCCTGTTAGCTCCAATTTAAAAGAAATTTTATTTTTTGTAAATATTGCTTGTTTTTGTATTTTTATGGTGTTTTTTAGTTTTATCTTTTTAGCCTTAAAATTGAACACAGCTTTATCATTTGTTGCTGCTATAGGGGCAAGCTTGGCACTCCTCCAACTCCAACGAAAGATCATTAAACGAAAAATTTCAAAATAAAGGTTGGTAGTGGTACCAACCTCTTTTCTAGTTATCAAAAAAGACAGTTTTAAAACTGTCTTTTTATTTATTCTTACGTTTGGGAGGAGATTGGATAGCAATCTTAATTTCAAAAATCGTTCCTCTAGGCTTGTTATCTTTAACGGTAATCGTTCCTCGTAAGGCATCAACGATTTGCTTGGCCAAAGACAAACCTAGACCAAAACCGCCTTTCTGACGAGTTCTCGCCTTGTCTACACGATAAAAGCGGTCAAAGATTTTCTTCTTATCGGTAGCTGAGATCCCAATTCCGTTATCCGTTACGGATAGATAGAGGTGGCGATCCGTAGCATGGACCACAAACTCAATTTTCCCATCTTCTTCAGTATACTTAATGGCATTATCAAATAAGATAGTCATGAGCTGTTTTAGAAGCAACTGATCGGTCATAAAGGAACGATAAATCCGATTTTCATACTCAAAAATACGATCATTTTCAGAAGCAATCAACTCATAGTTGGCAAAGGTAGTCTTAAAAAACTGTGGTGATACTTCTGCTATTTCTGGTTTGATTCCATCATCTCGACGTGCAAGGTTGAGAAGATTGGTCGTGAGGAAACGCATGTTCCGAACTTCTTCGAGGCTAGAAGCAATGCTTTCGCTGGATTCCATGATCGTCGCTTCCGGTTTTCGAAAGAGATTCTCTAAACGATTTTGTAAAACGGCCAAAGGTGTTCTCAGTTCGTGGCTCGCATTTTCAACAAAGGACTTCTGCTTTTGCATACTTTCCAGCAATGGTTTGACACTGACACGTGCCAGGTAAACACTAGCAATTAAAGACAGAAGCCAGAAACTGGCCATGACCACTACGATTAAATGCTCATGGTTTTGGCTGATTTGCTCGAGCTGACTGGTATTGATTAAAACCGCCGCATATTTGACGTTGCTTGAAACAGTGGACGAATTTGTTTCCATCAAGATCATCCGGTAGGTTTCTTCCTGACCGTAGCTATTGACAACTTGGATTTGCCGAATATGATTCAACTCTTTCTTGTCCAGTTTGATCTTGTCCAAGCCTAAAAAGCGATTGCCCAGTAAGAGTTGGTTAAAATCCTTGTCAAAGAGCAAGACTTCTGTATTGGAGCTAACATTGGGCTTGATTTCAGCCTTGCTGGCATCCGCTGTTGCTGGTTGAATATCCTTGACTTCCTCAGTTGCCCGATTAAGGGCTAATTGGATAACAGCTTGAGGGCTAGTGCTAAGGGCTTGGAGTTTTTCATCTACAGAAGTGTAGAGACTCGAGTGCATGACCTGAAGGATAATCAAGGTCATAGCAGAGAAGATCAGGGTGAACACTCCAAAGTTTCGAATGAAATAGCTGAAATCATCCGCATACCATGTTTTTTTTAGTTTATTGAACATCTTTTAAAATATACCCGACACTACGCAAGGTTTGAAGATTTTCAGCAAAGGCTGTTCCCTTCAATTTCTTACGAACTTTTGAGACATAGACTTCTACAACGGAAATCGTCGTATCGCTATCAAATCCCCATAGGCGGTCAAAAATTTGCGTCTTGGGAAGAATAACATTTTGATTTTGAAGGAAGTAAACCAATAACTCAAACTCTTTTCCGAGTAGTTCCACAGGAGTATCTTCCACCTTCACTTCATTCGTTGAAAGGTTGACGACAATATCCCCATAGGTCAAGGTGTTTTCGTTAAACTTACCTGAACGTTTGAGAAGGGCTTGGATCCGCATTTTAAGTTCTTCTAGATAGAAAGGTTTGGTGAGGTAGTCATCCGCTCCCAACTCAAAACCATGTCCCTTGTCATCCAAACTTTCCTTAGCAGTCATGATAAGGACTGGTGTCGTAATTCCTTTTTCGCGCAACTCTTTCAAGACTTGGAAGCCATTTTTTTCAGGCAACATCAGGTCAAGCAAAATCAAGTCATAGACGCCACTTTCAGCTTCGTAGAGACCTTCTTCTCCATCAAAGACCTGCATGACATCTGCAAAATCATCTAAAAAGTCAAATACTGAATTTGACAGGCCCAGGTCATCTTCTACTAATAAGATTTTTATCATCAGAAACTCCTCCTTGTTATGATTATTATACCAAAATTGCCTTAAAAAAAACTCAACTCTCTCTCGTTTTCAGATAGAAAGTTGAGTTTTTGTTTACATTTCAAACGAATTAAGCTTTGGCATATTGGGCTACAACAGCTTCGACTGCTGCTTTCTCACGCTTAATCAAGTCAACACGCGCTGCGATATCTTTGATCCCCATGCGGATGTTACGGCTAAGAGCAAGGTCAGAGAGTTGTGGCTCAAAGAATTCCTTGTACTCTGCCAAGCGTTGCTCAGTTTTAAAGATGTGTGATGGGAAGATGACAAAGCTATCAAAACTCATGTCGCCACCGAGAGCTGCCTTGATCCAATCCCAGTTTTCACGCGCCCAAACCCAAACAGTTTCTTGGGTAGCTTGGTGTCCTAGGAATTGAAGGTACCAAGAAGAAAGGTCCTGTGGTTTGACTACAAATTTATCTTTCCATGAGTCAATCAAGGTTTGGATATTGTCGGCATCTGTGCTATATGCTAGAGCAGCTGCCAACTGGCGTTTAAAGACCGCATCTGTGGCATGAGTGTAGAGGTCCAGATAAGCTGCAACCAAATCCTTTGTCTCATGGTGTTTCATCTCATTGATGAGCACTTGAGCACGAATTGCTGCTGGAAGTCCTGCAAGATTTTCCTTGTGAGCTGCAAAGATTTGGCTAGCGACTTGACTAGCTTCTGCATCATTAGAGCGAATCATCATGGAAATGGTCAACTGACGAACCAATTCGTCTTCATCTGATTCACCATCTTTAGCTTCAAAACCAAGACGGTCATAGTTGTGACGAGCCAATTTAGCAACGAGTGTATTAAAGGCTTTCTCAGTTGCTGTTCCTTCATCGATAAAGCGCTCAAGGGCAGCAATCACTTGATATACAGCTGAAACTACCAAGTAAGACTCTTCCTTAGCTAGTTTATCAAGGACTGGAAGCAAGTCTGCATAAGAAATGTGCCCTGCTTCAGCCAACAAACGACGTTCTTGAACAATTTGCTGTTTGCTTGTGTTATCAAGTGTCTCTAGCTCAGCAAGAACAGCTTCTAACAAGTCTCCTTGATAGTCGGTAATATAGTGGGCAGTATTTTCAGTGTTGAGACGAAGAGCTCCTTCATTTTCAGCAAGAAGCGCTGCATAACCTGGAATTTCGATGCTTTCAGTTTCGAGTGTATCTGGCAAACCTTTCCAGTTACTGTTAAGGGGTACTACCCAAAGACGATTCTTGTCTTCGTGCTCACCGATGAAGAATTGTTTTTGTGAAATCTTCAAGACATCATTTTCAACTTTGACAGTGAGAACTGGATATCCAGGCTGTTCCAACCAAGAATCCATGAAGGCTGCGACATCACGACCTGATGCTTGTCCGAGGGCATTCCAAAGGTCACGACCGATGGTGTTGCTGTACTGGTGCTTTTCAAAGTAAGCATGCAAGCCTTTAGCAAAATCAGCATCACCTAGCCAACGACGAAGCATGTGCATGAGACGGCTTCCTTTGGCATAGACGATAGCTCCGTCAAAGAGGGTATTGATTTCATCTGGGTGTTTAACTTCAACATGGACAGACTGAACACCATCCGTCGCATCGCGTTTAAGTGCCGCTGGAACACCACCTGTTTGGAAATCTTCAAAAATATTCCAACTTGGCTCGATGGCATCGACACAGACGTATTCCATCATGTTAGCGAAGCTTTCATTGAGCCAGAGGTCATCCCACCATTTCATAGTCACGAGGTTACCAAACCATTGGTGAGCCAACTCATGTGCTACAACTAGGGCAACTTGTTGACGGCTAGCAAAGGTTGAGTTCTCATCCACAACCAAGTAAACTTCACGGTAGGTTACCAGACCCCAGTTTTCCATGGCACCTGCTGAGAAGTCAGGGAGGGCGATATGGAGAGATTGAGGGATTGGGTACTTAACTCCGTAGTAATCTTCGTAAAACTCGATTGAGCGAACGGCAATGTCCAATGAGAAATCAAGGTTTGATAGTGGATGTGCTTTGGTTGAGTATACTCCTACGAGGGTACCATTCTTGGTTTTAGCGGTCACCCCTTGCAAGTCACCAGCAACAAAAGCCAATAAGTAAGATGACATGCGAGGTGTTGTCGCAAACTTCCAGATGCCTGTTTGCTTGCGGTTTTCAACATCTATTTCTGGCATGTTAGACAAGGCCAACTCACCTTCTGCTTGGTCAAAACGGAGAGCGAGATCAAAGGTTGCTTTGGCTTCTGGCTCATCCACACACGGAAAGGCTTCACGCGCAAAATGGCTTTCAAACTGAGTAGACAATACTTCCTTCTTGACACCATCCACTGTGTAGTAAGAAGGGTAAATACCTGTCATGTTGTCTGTGATTTTTCCTGAAAAAGCGATGACTAATTCAACTTGACCAGCCTCAGCCAATTCGACATGAAGGGCTTCATTTTCATGATCAACTGAAAATGGACGAGCTTGACCCGCAACTTCTACAGAAGCGATTTCCAAATCTTTTTGGTGAAGGGAAATACGGTCACTCTTGGCTTGACCAGTGATGGTCACCTTCCCAGAAAATGTCTTGGTCTCACGACTCAAGTCCAAAAATAAATCATAATGTTCAGGAACAAATTGCGTAATAAAATGTTCAACTGCTTGCATAGTTTTCTCCTATTCTAAGTTTAAGAGTTTTACTCTTCTTCAAACAAACATATTATATCATGTTTTGCTTTAGAAAAAAGGATTGGACGGTAATTTCCAAAACTTTCTTCCTTCTACAGTCTACAGTGGGTAGACCTTGCGAAATTCTTCCAAAACGACCTTGCTGTCAGGTGTAAAAGTCAGTCCAGCCTCCCTCATCCACTCGGTGAAAAAGTCCTCATGAACCTGGCGCCAATAGGCTAAAGATTTGTCTCCCTCACCTTCCTTGTAGGCATGGTCTGCAGAAACTTGATTGAAAGGCTGAACGGAAACCTTGGTAATTTCGACAATGCAGACAGCCTGATTTTGACTGTCTAAAATGACATCGAAGGTTCCTTCTTGTGGAAGAGATTCGTCTTCTAGTGCGTAGAGGTCGTAGACTGAGGCGGTTGCTGTCTTTTCGCCTTTTAAAACCAAATCTGCCAAGGCATCGGCTTCCACTCCAAAAGCCCAGGCATCTATCTCATCTCCAATCGAGGGGTTAATTTGCTTGTATGCATTCCACATTTCTTGCGGTGTCATGGGTTGCTCCTTTGTAATTTTTTACTTTCTTCTTTTACACGTTTGAGGTGGTCTGGATGATCAATCTCTAAATCAAAAATCTCTGGAATAGAACTGTAGTGGATAATACACTTGATACCCATCTGATTCATTTTTTGTATGAAAGAAGCATTCAGATAGCCTGCTACAGCAAAGTCAATCTTTTTCATCTTCGCTTTATCCTGCATCTGTCTTAGCATATCTAACATAATGGGACTTTCCATATCATGCCATTGACTATTTCTCACAGTCGCAAAAACAAAAGAAGTCAAATCATTCATTCCAACTATAATCTTTGAAATACCCGTTTCCAGTATCCTGTACAAGTCAAAATAAGCTGACGGTAATTCAATCATTGTGCCGATTTTCCCAGTAAAACCATGCTGACGTAATACTGTAATAGCTTGTTTTAATTGGTCGGCATCATTGACAAAAGGAAAGATAACAGACAGATTGGGATTTGTATGATAAACTTCTGTAACGACATTTGCCTCAGCCTGAAATTCATTCGGACACGCCAGCAAACGCCTTATCCCTCTATATCCAAATAAGGGATGATTTTCATCAAAATACTCTTTAGTCCCCTTTAGACAATTAGCTTCTGTATTCGTTAATTCTGAAAAACGATACCACACCTCTTCACCAGAGTACAAGGAGCAAATGGTATCTAGATAATCTTTTACAAATTGCTGACAACTTGCTAATAGGATGTTTTGATTGAGCTCTCTCAGTAAGTATTCCCCACGAATCATACCGACGTGGTGCAATAACTGAGGAAAAACTTTTTCAGCGATTTTCTCGCCGCTAAGGGCTAGCTGGTTCTTCATAGCCATTCACCTCTTTCCATCCTTTAAATTTAGCCACACTTCCTCATCCCTTAAAAGGGAAAAGGCTAACAATACCTTGCTCCTTGATAAAGCTTTGTAATCTTTCGATTTGTTCTTCTATTTTAGACTGGATATCCGCCTCGTCCAGAGTTGATTCCGCACTAAATAACTCGAGTTTTAACAAGTCTGCTAAGTAAAGTAAGCGCCATTCAATTTCAGATGTAAAGGTCGAAGCTTGCTCGATTTTTGCAAGCTTTTGTTCCAAAGTATCACCATTCAAAAATCTCTGATGTACTCTCCTTCTTATTTTTCTAGTTGATTTCTCCCCAGAATCTAGTGGACTTAAAAGGAGATTTTGATAGATGGATACCTGATTTTCCGTCTGCTTTTCCATATAGGCCAACAAGACTATCGAACTCTCAACAAAGGTCCAACTATTATAATCTCCTTCAAAGGGAATTTGTAGCAAAATATCTAACAACTTTTTAGCTAGTTCTTTTTGACCATATAGATAGAGTAAATAAGCAAGGTGATTAAGAGACTCAAGATAGGAACAGTTGGTCTTCTTGTACTTTTTTAATATTTTTTCTACATAGGGTTTTAAATCAGAATGATTTTCCACTAGCTCAAATACTTCTATCAGCTTCATCTTAACTCCTTTGTGTCTTTTCCCTAGTCAAATATCTAGTAGTTAAAGCTTTTCTAATCAGCTAATCTAACTCTGCTCGACTAAACAAGTCTATCATAGACTCAGAATCGTCGCAAAACTCCTTAAAACCTAAAGCAAATGTTGCTAAGGCATCAATATTGGAAGAATAGGCACAAAACATACTCCCTTCTGGATCAAAGTCAATAGATTCGCTTAATTCAGGCATTTTTTCCTCTAAAAATATCAAAGCAAGAGATGCCCAATCGTATCCATTTCCTTCGAATCCCTCATCTTCCCGAGTGTCGAATACTTCCTGTCTGTATTCTCCATCAGGATAATAAATGAGCGACCCTCGAACACTTTGTGTCTCTTCATCATGGACTAAAAATTTAAAAGGTGAAATTTTTTTATTTACCATTTTGTAATCTATCATTTCTTGACTCCTTACTGTATTCGCTTATGTTTAATAGAACTATGCAAATCCAGCTTAGTTACTAGGCAAAGGGAATAAAAGTATCATGTTGATTATAATAAATTAAGGCATCGACCAAGTATTCAGGGCTTGCGTCTGGCTTTTCATCCAATGCACTAGAAGGACATCTATCAGATGCTCACCATAATATACCAGATTAAGATTTCTCTCTACTACTTCCCACAGGGTAGACATCTTTATCATCAACTACAACTGGATAATCCGACACCAAAATAAAGGCTATCGAAAGCCAAATTCCCTTCATCATTGTCATAGAGGCAAAAGTCATCTTGAGTACATTGTTCTAACTTAACTTGCTCTAAAATATCTGCTAGTGAAAAGAATTGGTATTTACGCATGATTGCTCCTTTTATTTCTACTCACCTTCCACAAAACTAGTCAGAAAAGCCTCAAATGAAAGCCATTGACCAAAAATCTCAGCTCTTTCTTCTAAAACATAGTAGTAAACCTTGCCATAATCTTCTTCCCTTAGAGACAGAGCATAGTTTCCAGACCCAGGATCATAGGCAAAATGAAGGAGGTCTTTAGCCTGAAATCCAGCAGGAACAACCTCATCGTCAAACCAGTTGAGGGCCTTCTCCATCTCCTCTAATGAATAAAAAGCATTGAAAGGAAAGAGATGTTTGTCATCATGAACACCAGACACACAAGATTGACCACCATTGTACTTGAGATAAAAGTTTAACATGGCTTCCGGCAATTTCTTTCCGAGGTTCTCCTCAAATTGTAAAAGGTCTTCTCTTGTAATTGGCTCATTCGCATCTGTTGCTCTCAGCATAATTATCCCTCCGGTTTTTACAATCTTTCTTCTAAGACCTTGTCAATAAAGTCATAGACAGTTGCAGCAACTTTTTGCATTTCTAAAGAGCCCAAAGCACCCAAATCATTTTCATAAATGCAATCATCAGCATTTTTCTTGATAAAGTAGGCCAAATCTCCCTCTTGACCAATCATAAAGAAGTCTGGTTCATCTACTTCTATCTGATAGGTCTCATTACGCTCTAAGAGATCCTCCTTAGAATATAAACAGATACCTGAGTCACCAATCTCATAAGGATCCACTTCGTCCCATTCCAATAAAAACTGATGGTAGAAACTTGGAAACTCAAATCCAAATATATCTTGTTCCATCTTTAACCTCCAATAGTGAACAATGCAAACTGTACCAAAGCATCACTTCAAACTCCAGCCACCATCCACTGTCAGGACTTGTCCTTGCATGGCGCTCGCCTTTTCACTTGCTAAGAAAAGGCTAATCTCTGCTACTTCCTCTGGCTCAATCCAGCGCTTGATTGGCGTTTCACTAGCCACCCAGTCAGCCAATCCACCTGGTTCAAAGTCCGCAGCGGTCATAGCTGTCTTGACTGCTCCTGGAGCAATCCCAAAGACCTGAATACCAGCCTCAGCATAGTCTAGAGCCAACTGCTTGGTAAAGCCAGCTAAGGCGTGCTTAGACGAGGTATAGGCGTGACCACCTCCGCCAGCTAGACTTGAAGCAATCGAACACATATTGATGATGATTCCTTTTTTATTTTCCAGCATTTGCGTCAAATAATAACGAGTCAACTCGACAGGAGTCATATAGTTGATTTCAAAAATCTCTTGAATTTCCTGGGCTGATTGTTCCAATAGGGGTTTGTAAGCATCCAAAACTCCTGCAGTATTGCACAAAACATCCACCCGAGGGCACCAGTCAAAAACAGGTTTCAAGTCCAAGGTCAAATCTCTCTGTAAAAAGTAGAAATCACCCTCCAAGAATGGATTTTCACCTTGATCAACTCCATATACTTGATAACCCTTCTCTAAAAAGAGGCGGGCTTGAGCCAGACCAATCCCTGAACTTACTCCCGTAATCAATACACGTCTAGTCATGGACTTCTACCCAGTCCGTCGCCAAAATATCACAAGGTGTCGGGCTCCACATGGAAAAACCTTCCCCTTCTCCAGACACGTTGATTAGGAAATAAGGCGTCACTTCAAGTGCAACCCCGTTTTGCTCGATGGTGTCAAAAAGTTGGACATAGTTTTCTGCCCCTCCCCAACCAGTTCGTACATATTTTTTCTTAGCCTTTAACCCAGGCAGGATTTCTTCAAAAGTCATGATGTTCTCCTTTAATTCTACATTCTTCATTTAATTATAACAAAAAACCGTTTTCCAACGGCTTTTTGACTGTGTCTTAATTCAATAAAACAAATAGCTATCCAATTTTTTTTATTATTTCAGTTCAATTAATTTATTGTAGATTTTCTCAGTCAGTTCTTTCTGTTGCGTTCCTGTTAAATGGTGCGAAGTGCGAATTAATATGGTTCCATAAACATAGTGTGATCCCGGATTCAAAGCAGTTCCATCAAAAGCACTAATATAAGTATTGCGTTTCTCTGCATCTTCTTTTGTCTTATAAACCTCTATATTTCCACCAGCATCATTACCTTTTTGAACAATATCTGAGCCTTCTACAGATTCATTCACTTGCTTGTCAACAAAATATACAGACGCTGTATACCCACCTTGTTTATTTAATTTTTTATTAGGGTCATTATCCTCCGTAACAGATTGTACTCCAGTAATTGATTCAATTTCTTTGAGTCTTTCTTCAATAAAAGAACTTGAAGGATTTGTAATTTGTTTTAATTGAAGAATGCTATTTTGATAGTGAATCAATTTTTCAGATAAATTCTTTTTTGTTTCACTATAATCTAATGGTTGACTTAATTCTTCAATTTGCTTCTCAATCTTAGCAGTCGCTTTCTCCATTTCTGGTGCTTTACGAAGTGAATCTTTGCTATCCTTTATAGTTGATTTCAATTCTTCCAATGTCTTAGAATCAAGAGGTTCTTCATCATTATCAACAACCTTTTCAGCCTCAGCTATTTGATCTTCAACTTCTTTATTTTTTTCATTTAAATCCTTTACTACATCTTCAAACTTAGTCACAGCAGCTTGATGTGGCGCATAGGACAAGAAATAGTAGCCCAGACCAGAAATTCCTATGATGAGACACATTGACAATATCATTATTTTTTTCTTCATTTCAATCTCCAAAAAGTATTTAATATCTTCACAATTTTACTATAATACATCAAAACAAGCAACAAAAAAACCGTTTTCCAACGGCTTTTTGACTGTATATCTACTAAATTCTTCCTACCACTGCAATCCAGCTTCTCTGATTTCTTTCTTAGAAGCAAATTTACCATTTGGTCTGTGCCATCTCCCTTTTCTATCTCTGAAGTAGCCACCTGAATTTGTTGATTGCGAGTTTGATTCCTGGCTTTCTTCCTTTTCTTGTGCGGCTTGGCGAGCTTTTTCTTGCTCTTCTTCTTTTGCTTTCTTTTCAGCTGCTTCTTTTTCCTCAGCCTCTTTCTTGGCTTTTTCCTCAGCTTCCTTCTTGGCTTTTTCCTCAGCTTCCTTCTTAGCCTTTTCTTTTATCTTTGCATTTTCAACTGTATTTTTAGCAGTACCATCCAAATAATTGATTTCCGCATTAACTGAAACATTGTCTAAAACGACATGCGTCACAGAATACTGATCAACCTTTTCTTTACTACCACCCAGCTTGATTTCCAAAAGTTTGCCATTTTCATCTATTCCCACATACTGCAATTCAATCTGTCTCGGAATCAATTCATCTTTTTGATAGATTGGGGTCACCTTGTAGTCAAGATAGTAGTTTGGGTGATTAGCCAGCCAAGAGTCCAACCGATTTTCATAATAAAGCATGCTACTTTGGTTTTGGTCATCTGTTCCAGAATAATTTCCAGCATTGAGCCAGTTAGTCATAGGAACCAAGTTTTTCTTTTCATCGTTTAATCCACTAAACTGGTACCCAACCAAATGACCACGACTCATCAACCAAGCTTCTTTTTTACCATCACCATAAAAGAATTTATAATTGTGCCAACCAACCGGGTTATAACTTATCTTAGGCTCTCTCTTCTCTTTTGGTTCATCACTGTCCTTAAGTTGAATATGAGCACCTGTTGCGCGTGATTTAGAATCTAATTCTCCAAGTTCTAGTTGCTTCTCATTTTTAAAAGGCAAGAGTCCAGCTTCTTTAAACAACTTCTCATCAAACTTGATTTGCTTCTGTTCAATTTTTTCTTCTGGGACCTTTGATTCCGCCTTATGTCCAGAACAAGCAACTAGTGTTGTGATTGAAATCAAGGCAATTGAGAAGGATAGTAGCTTTTTCATAAAAATCTCCTTTTTATATGGTGATTAGATTAATATCTCCTATTACATTTTACCATCATTTTGTTAATTGTTCAAGAATAAATATACTGTTATTATACTATTTCTCCCCCGATGTCCAAAACAAAAACGATAACCACTTTTCAGTAGTTACCGTTGATTTCTTTTGATTAGTCTTTCCCACCAAGTTTGCTATTGATGGTCATCATGATGCTGGCTATCTTCTCACCCCAGTATGGATCAGAAGCATAGCGAACATTCATACCAGAAGCTTTGTTCCCAAGGTGGTCTCTGCCATAGTCGATGTAGTTCTCACGAATCCACTTGGCTGCTCCGAGAATTCCTTTGTCCACATTATCAAAGCTCTTGGCTGAGAGATATGGGCTAGTATCATAAGCAGCAATACCAAAGAAGTTGTTCTTATCTCTGGCAATTTGACTGCGTCCCCACGCACTTTCAAGAGCACTATGCGCCATCAAGTAAAGGGCATTGACACCATAGCGTTCCTCAGCTTCTTTGAAAGTCGCTCCTTTACCTGCTAGAGGACTATCCTGCAAGTTCATCAACGAATACAGTTTATCCAATTCAGCTGCACTATAATTACTTGGTTCTCTCAAGTTTTTATAAAGGAAAGGATTTTTAATGGTAAAACCATCAAAATGCTCTCCATCAGTTGAGTAGTACTTCTTACCAATAACCATGGCAGAGGTGTGTGGAGCTACTTTGATACTCGTATATGGAGAGAGTTCATGGTAGAGGAATTTCCCATCAGTAGTATAATGAGGGATAAATTCGCTTCCTTCATCCACTGCTGTCAAATCACTTTGATTCATATAGCCAGACAAGCCAGAAATCGAAACTGCAAGTCGGCCACCTTTTCGAGTAGAGCTATCCAGTGAGACAATGCTTCCTTGGTTGATATAACTCAAGATTTCTCCAGATGCACTGTAGACATAGGCTGTGATAGGTTTAACTTTGTAATATTTGGTTTTATCCGCAACATGCCATTTACCGGAAGCATCCAAGGTATGACCATCTACAGTCTCGTTTTTTGCCATATAACCGCCTGATTTAAGGTAATACCATGATTGGTCGGATGAATCGTAGATAAGCTCTTTCTCAGCCATCTTCCCGTTTGACTTGAGGTAGAACCAATTGTTCTTGTACCATACCCACTCACTCGCAGCCATATAACCGCCAGATTTGAGATAGTAGTAACCATTATCCCAGAGCCATTCTTTATTGGCATAATTTCCATCAGAGTTAATATAGAACCAAGAGTTATAATTCTTGTCAAAGAGCCAACCTTTACCTGCTTTTGCTCCACTGCTCGTCACATAGCTACGGTCAATCCAAGTTTCTGTGGAGAGGTAGCCACCGGATTTGAAATGGTAATCCTTGCCTTTGATCGTTTCCCAGCCTTTTTCAGCATAGGTTCCGTCTGCTTGCAAGTAAAACCACGAGTTATAATTCTTGTCAAAGAGCCATTCGGATTTCAGTTTAGCTCCACTCTTTGCAACATAGAAGCGGCCAATCCAGCGCTCGGTAGAAAGATAGCCTCCAAATTTGAAATGGTAGTCCTTTCCATCTATGGTTTGCCAGCCATTTTCAGCATAGGTACCATCTTGTTGAATGTAGAACCAACTGCTATAGTTGTCATCATAAATCCAACCTTGTTTGACCTTATTACCATTTTCTGACAAATAGTTCTTACCAAGCCAAGTACCTCTCAGCATTTTACCTTGAGAATTAACGTAGTACTCGTTTCCACCTTGAGTGACCCACTCATCTTTGGCCATCTTGCCATCTTCTTTAAGGTAATATTTTTCCTGACCTTGTTGAATCCACTCATTTTGAGCTTTTTGACCATCAGACTTGAGATAATACCAGGATTGTTTTTCTTGGTCAAACACCCATTGATTCTTGACCCTAGCACCACTTTCAGCCACATAGTACTGGTTAATCCAAGCTTTTGTGGCTAATTTCCCGGTCTCGTTAAAATAGTAATCCTTACCACCAACAGTCAGCCAGCCGTTTTCTGCACGTTGTCCATCAGCCTTAAGATAAAACCAATTCTGATACGTTTGGTCAAAGATCCACTGGTTGGTTGCTGGTTTTCCATCAGCTTTGAGGTAGGTCTTTCCTTTCCAAGTCCCTTCATCTGCTTTAGCTGTTTCTAGTACAGTAAAAAAACACCCCAATAAGCCAGCACTTACTAGGGCCACTTTCCATCGTTTCATTTAAATGCTCCAATAACGTTTTCTAAACCCTATTGTAACATAGTTAACCGACGAAAATATTACAAATTGATGAAGATTCTATTTCTTGTTGACAATAAGGAAGACCTAGCTTATCTCAGACTGGCTTTGACTTCCTTACGGAGATCTTCCAAACTGCTAATGCCATATTTGTCCATAACTTTTGGTAAATTTTCGATGATATCAGGACAGGCATAAGGATTGGTAAAGTTGGCTGTTCCAACTCCGATGGCAGACGCTCCAGCCAGATACATTTCTAGTGCAGCCTCTGCCGAATCCACTCCTCCCATTCCAATGATGGGAAGGTCTGTTGTTTGGGCGACTTGACGAATGAGTTTGAGGGCTACTGGAAAGACTGCTGGACCAGACATTCCACCTGTTCCATTGGCTAGGATTGGTTTTCTGGTTTTAAGGTCAAAGCGCATACCGACTAGAGTATTGATCATGGTTAAGCCACTTGCCCCTGCATACTCTGCTGCTTTTGCGACGGTGACAATATCCGTCACGCTAGGGGTTAACTTAACATAAACTGGCACATCAGAGGCTTCCACAGCTGCCTTTACCACTTCATAAGCTAGATCAGGATCTTGCCCAATCAAAAGTCCATGATTGCCATGATCCACATTCGGACAAGAGATATTGAGCTCGATAGCTTTTACATTTGTAGCCTTGGAAATCCCCTGAGAAACGGCAGCGTACTCTTGTTTTGAAAAGCCAGCTACATTAGCGATGATAGGAAGATTTGGGTATTCTCTTTCCAACCAAGGAAGTTTTTCAGCCAAAACAGCTTCTAAACCAGGATTTTGTAAACCGATTGCGTTGAGCATACCAGCAGGTGTCTCTGCCACCCTTGGAGTTGGATTGCCAAAACGGGGTTCAAGTGTCGTCGCCTTGATCATAATAGAGCCTAAAAGGTCTAAATCATAGTACTTGGCATACTCTTGACCAAAACCAAAACAGCCTGATGCTGGTATAATTGGATTTTTCAAATCCAAACCAGGAAGAGAAACTTGTAAACGATTTTTAGTCATAATTTTCTCCTTATAACACAACTGTTCCTGTGCGGAAAACAGGGCCATCTTCACAGACGCGTTGACTGACAGTCTCACTATCTGGCACTTTTAGAACGCAGGCATAGCAAGCCCCCATCCCACAAGCCATACGAGATTCCAGAGATAGGTAGGCTCTTGGGTGGTCATAAAAGGTTTGATTGATGTACTTCATCATTCCAGGTGCCCCACATGAGTAAACCGCATCAAATTGACTACCTAAATCATTGATAACAACAGAAACATTTCCCTTGATGCTATAAGAACCATCATCTGTCGTTACAAATACCTGACCATATTGGGCCAATTCGGTTTCGAGAATAACAGCATCCTTAGTCGCAAAACCGAGGACTGTCACTACTGTCACCCCACGCGCATGCAATTCCTTAGCCACCTCAAGCAAGGGTGGAACACCGATCCCACCACCAACGAGGAGAACTTGGCTCTGATTGTCTAAATCAGACAAGTCAAAACCATTTCCCTGAGGCCCCATCACATCAAGAGTATCTCCCTGACTTAAGGTTGAAAAAATAGCGGTTCCAGCACCCTCTATCCGATAAATGAGATGACACTGCTTATTTGCCTTGTCAATAGACGAAATTGAAATAGGACGGCGCAAGAGATGGGCATCATCAGGCACACGTAGATGTAGAAATTGGCCTGCTCGCATAGCTTCAACCATTTCTCCTTCTAGAACTAATTCAAAGATTGCTGGCGCAATTTCCTCCTGTTCAACCACCTTCATGGTTTCCAAACGAATGGCACCCAAACGCTTCTTACATGTGGGATTCATGATTTTCCTCCTTAAATTTAAGGGGACCAGATAAAGAAAAGGCCTTGCTAATGCAAGGCCTCAGTTAGGTTAGGCTAGAACTCATGCGCACACTTAAAAAGTCTCCACAGAGAGTCCCCTATCCCTTTTATCTGACACCTTGTGAGTCTCTCTGGACTCCCCTTAAAGGTTAAATTTGTATTAGTATACCCTTTCAAAGAAAAAAAGTCAAGTAGAAAACGAACATTCTACTTGACATTACTCGATTATTTTTCACGAATCACTTCGACTTTGTAGCCATCAGGATCCTTGACAAAGTAATAGTTTGGTGCAGTTCCTGGTAGACCATTTGGCTCAGTCACTTCATATCCTTTTGCACTGTGCTCTTGATGAAGCGCTTCAAGGTCAGGTGTACTGAGGGCGATATGTGCAAAACCATCTCCCACCACATAAGGGCCGTGATCGTAGTTATAAGTCAATTCCAACTCATAGTCGTCACCCTCAAGTCCTAGATAGACAATCGTGAAGGCATGATCTGGAAAATCTCTGCGACGCAATTCTTTAAATCCAAAAGCATCTTGATAAAATGCGATTGATTTTTCAAGGTTTTCTACTCGCAAACAAGTGTGTAGCATTTTTGAAGCCATATATTCTCCTTTATTTTTAAAAAGACTGGGACAATCCTGTTCCAGTCTTATCAATTATTATTTACCAAGTTTTGCTTTAGCTGCATCTGCAAGAGCTGTGAAAGCTGCTGCATCATTAACAGCCAAATCAGCAAGCATTTTACGGTTAACTTCGATTTCAGCCAATTTCAAACCATGCATCAATTGTGAGTATGAAAGTCCGTTCAAACGAGCTGCCGCATTGATACGAGTGATCCACAATTTGCGGAAGTCACGTTTTTTCTGACGACGGTCACGGTATGCATAGTAGTAAGAGTTCATTACTTGTTCTTTTGCAGTACGGAACAAGATGTGTTTAGCTCCATAGTAACCTTTTGCTAATTTAAGAATACGTTTACGACGTTTGCGTGATACAACGCCACCTTTAACACGTGCCATGTTTTATTTCCTCCAAATATTTCCTAGAATTGTTTACTTACTATTAGGCTATTATTTCAAGCGAGTAAGCATTGCTTTGATACGTTTGAAATCTCCTGAATGCACCATAGATGCTTTACGAAGATGACGACGTTGTTTCTTAGTTTTTCCGTGGAAACGGTGAGAAGTGTAAGCACGGAAACGTTTAAGTCCACCAGAACCTGTACGTTTGAAACGTTTAGCTGATGCGCGGTGTGTTTTTTGTTTTGGCATGATTTTTTCTCCTTTATTTAACTTTCTGACAATTATTTTTTGTCAGTTGCTGGCGCCAACTGCATGAACATTTGGCGTCCATCCATCTTAGCTCGTTGTTCGATGATTGCAATATCTTGTGTTGCTTCAGCAAACTCGGCTAAAACTTTTGCACCAATCTCTTTATGGGTGATCATACGCCCTTTAAAGCGAATGGATACCTTAACTTTATTTCCTTTTTCAAGGAACTTGCGTGCATTGCGAAGTTTTGTGTCAAAGTCACCCTTGTCAATAGTTGGACTCAGACGAACTTCTTTCACAGTAACAACACTTTGTTTTTTACGTTGTTCTTTTTGCTTTTTCTGATACTCAAATTTGAACTTACCGTAGTCCATAATTTTAGCAACAGGTGGTTTTGCTTGGGGTTGAATCAATACTAAGTCAACATTTGCACTATCAGCCAATGCTTGCGCTTCGCTGAGTGGCTTGATGCCTAGCTGTTCTCCCTCAAGACCGATCAAGCGAACTTCACGTACACGAATTTCATCATTGATGAATAAGTCTTGCTTTGCTATGGTTTTCACCTCTTTTTTATTATTAGAGAAAAACAATAGCGGACTCGTAATGATACAAGCCCGCACGTTATGATAGCGTTTCTTAGAAACTTTTCATCCGTAGGGCCAGGCAACTTGATGTCACAAGGCGAGAAGCTCTCACTTCTGCTTTTCTCAACTTTTATATGATACCAAGTTTTCTATCCCTTGTCAAGATAAAAAGTCAATTTTTCGAAAAACTTTGTCTATTTTATCGCACCGTTTCAATTCGCCAACTATTCCATCCTTTAAAGCGGATAGCCCCTTGCTGGTCAGTTCTGTAAATCTTACTCTTGATACTTTCCATTCGTGTCAAGGTTTCCTGATGGGGAAGTTTCGCACGATTGTTTTTTCCAACTGAGATGAGAGTAATTTCTGGTTTGATTTTTTCTATGAAAGCTGGATTGGATGATGTTTTAGCACCATGTTGGCTTGCTTTCAAGACATCCACCTCTAAGTCAGGATATTGCTTTAGAAGATCCTTCTCTCCCTTCTCTTTCAAGTTTCCAGTAAAGAGAAAATGCTTATCCAAGAGTTTTCCATAAAGAACCAGAGAATCATCACGATTCCTATCTCCAATCTTCCTTGGAGATAGGACTTCTAAGTAACTGCCAAAAATCGGCAAGTTCTCCCCTGCTGCCACACTGCGCACCTCGGTTTGGCTTGCTTCTAGCTCCGCTACAAATTCCTTCTGTGTCAGACTTCCTTTTGATACTAAAATCTCTCCGACATGGAAAGCCTTTGTTACTTCTAGCAAATCGCCAACATGCTCCTTGTCTGTATTGGTCAAAACCAGCTGGTCAATCTTGTCTACTCCTCGACTTTTAAGATAGGGAATCAAGGTTCTCTGGGCATTGCTGGTCGTCGCCTTTTCTTGCCATTTTTCAATTTTCTTATCAGACTCTGCCTTGCCTCCCACGTCTATGAGAATGGTTTTTCCAGTTACATCCCGTAGGAAAATACTTTCTCCCTGCCCTACATCCAGCATGGTAATTTCATTTTCCAGAGGATGCTTGATTAAGAAAAAGAGCCCTATGACAAAGAGACTGAATCCTGCTAGTCTTTTGATGTTTTTCCTAAAATCATACAGTATTGCCAAGGAAATTAACAGTAGAATCAACAGCCATGCGTTGGGTTGTCCAAAGACCAAGGGCCTACTTGCCATCTGTGAAACCAAGCGAATGATGCCCTCCAACCACTCAAAGACAAAGTTAAACTGAGTGACTGGGTAAACAAAAGACAGAATGAATAAGATGGACAAAAGCGGTAAGAATACCACATCAAACAGAAAAGAAAAGACAAAGGTCAAAAGGATAGACCAAGGCTGAAATTCTGCAAAATAGAAGGATAGAATGGGCAATATTCCCAAGGAAATGACCAGACTTTCTCTAGCAACAGCCTTGATCCCCTCCCCTTCTTTGCTGGTCATGGTCAAGATAAAAGCATAAGCACAAGACAAGACCCCTCCAGCTGTCAAGAAAAAGTTGGGCATGATGATAAAGAGGACAAGGATCGTCAAGGCAAAATTATCCAAGCCCTTAATACCATGTTGTGCTAGTAACTTTTGCAAGAGACTGCGAATGACCGAAGCTGAAAATCCTGTCAGACCTGCATAGATAAGAGAAAAGGGATAAGTTAGCCACTTCAACTTTTCTTGAGTTAAGCCCAATCGCAAGAGGAGTTTCTTAAAGGCATCCATGAAAAAGCCCACCTGCATACCCGACAAGGCAAAGAGATGGATAATTCCAAGACTGGAATAGAGCTCATTCATTTCCTCAAAGTCCGTGTCCAAATGTCCTAAAAGAAGACCTGTCATATAATTGCGCATAGGATCTGGAAAGCGCTTCTTGATCCAAACTACAGCCTTCCGACGTAAACCAGACAGATTTTCTCCTATATCCCAACTTCTAACCTGTTTCATTGACTGGATACTCTTGATAGTCAAAGTTTGGTAAATTCCTTGAGTCTTTAGATAGGCTTGATAGTCAAATCCACCAAAATTCCTCTGACCTTCAGGCTCTGAAAGTTTTCCTTCTATCTCTATCTCGTGAAGGTCTGTTAAGGCCTGAAAGAGCTTTTTCTCCTCCTCAGACTGGAGTTTATAGTAAACTTGTAAGGTGCGGCCGTCAGCCTTGCCCCGAAAGGACAGACTATCTCCATTGACCTTAATAGTGTCAGGCAAAATCCGTACCCTCTTAACAGAATCCACTAGGTTTTGACTAGCTTGTGTCTGTTGCCAAGTTTGAAACAGAAACCAAAATCCAAAAACTCCACAAATAGCTAGAACTTTACCAGTCGATTTCCAAGGAAATTGAAAAAAGAGACAGACAAGCAAAAAAACAAAACCTAGCAGTGCGAGATAGGACGCTCCAAAAATGGCATAGTAAAGCCAGAGTAACAGAAAACTCAAATAGATTAGGGGGATAGGGAAATTCTTAATCCACTGTAACATAGTCTTTTAGCTTTTCTATGGTCTTAGCGCCAATGCCAGAGACCTTCTTGAGTTCATCTACCGACTTGAATTTACCATTTGCCTCACGATGATCGATAATATCCTGGGCTCGTTTTCCTCCCAAGCCTTTGACCTGCTTGAGTTCTTCCAGACTAGCTTTATTGAGGTTGACCTTCTTTTCTTTACTTGTCGAAGGAGTCGTTCCAGAGGCAGCCTGCTGCTGACTAGCTGCTTCTTCTCCCTTAGTTGGAACATAGACAAGAGCCTCGTCACTGACTTTCTGAGCGAGATTTAGCGATTTACTATCTGCTTCCTCTGTCAGTCCACCAGCTTTCTGAACGGCATCATGAACCCTACTGCCAACTGGCAAATCATAAATCCCTGGTGATTTGACAGCACCTTTGACATCCACTGTGATCAGATCTTGTTCAGGAGACTCTTCCTTTTCCTCCTTCTTCACTTCTTTTTCAGCCGATGAATCCTTTGAAACGGCCGCAACTTCGGTCTGCAAATTTGTTTCTTTCACAGATGTTTGTGTAGCTGGCTTTAGCAGGAAAAATCCGCCTAAGGCCAGACCCAAACCTGCACAGATGACAATGATTTTATACTCTTTGATTTTCTCGATAATTGCTTCCATATTTTCTCCTCTCTTAAGTTATTCGCAAGAGAAAGAAAAAACAGTCGAAAATTTCTTTTCAACTGCTTATTTATTTGCAAAATAATCTTCCTTGGTCAAGACATAATGAACTCTTGTGATGATTCGACCTGGTTCTTTTTTGTCCATTCTGGCATATGGTTCTTCGTGGGAAAAGCGCATACCTGATTTCTGCATGACCTTTCCTGACGCGGGATTATCCTTATCGTGTAAAGCAACTAACTTGTTCATTCCAATCTTCTCAAAAGTCAGCTCAATCACGGCACGATTGGCTTCTGTCGTCAATCCTTGATTCCAATACTTTTGGTTAATAATGTAACCAATAGCTGCTTTTTTGAGAATGGGGTCAATCTTGTGCAAATCAATAGTTCCAATAAACTGACCATTGCTTTTTAATTCGATTCCCCAACGGCCCAAGGGATTAGACAAGTAAAACTGAGCAATGTTGTTCTTAGTTTCTTCTAAGCTTTGATTTGTTGGAAAAGTGTATCGTGTATTTTCTCTGTCTGAAGCATACTCAAACATAGCTTCTGCATCATCCAAGGTTACAGGTCGGAGCAATAAACGCTTCGTTTCTATAGTTGGGTACTGGGCAAATTTCACAAATATTGATTCCATACTTTTCCCTCCATTAGAGCTTGATTCTCACTAGTCTAGCATAAATAAATTTGGATGACAAGTTTTTCTTGATTTTTGAAGCGGTTTCATATACAATAAAACCATCACATTTTTGATTTATGAACTGGAATGTGACAACCAAAACAAGACCGTCAATTGAAAGGTAGGTTATCTCTATGTTAATCGGAATCCCAAAAGAAATTAAAAATAATGAAAACCGTGTTGCCCTCACTCCTGCTGGCGTCCACAGTTTAGTCAGTCGTGGACATCGTGTTCTCATCGAAACAAATGCTGGTCTCGGTTCAGGATTTACTGATGCAGACTATCAAAAGCAAGGAGCTGAGATTGTCGCAACTGCTGCTGAAGCCTGGGCAGCCGAATTAGTCGTGAAAGTAAAAGAACCACTAGCTTCTGAATACGGTTATTTGCGCGATGATCTTCTCCTCTTCACTTACTTGCACATGGCCGCTGCACCAGAATTAGCAGGTGCTATGTTAGCAGCCAAAACAACAGGAATTGCCTATGAAACTGTTCGTGACAATCAAGGACAACTACCACTCCTCGTTCCTATGAGTGAGGTTGCAGGTCGTATGGCTGTTCAAATCGGAGCTCACTTCCTTACTAAGCAAGCTGGTGGTTCTGGTGTCCTACTAGGTGGTGTACCAGGTGTTCCAAAAGGAAAAGTAACCATCATCGGTGGTGGTGTCGTCGGTACACATGCTGCCCGCATCGCCCTTGGTCTTGGTGCTCAAGTAACTATTTTAGATATCAGTGCTAAGCGTCTCTCAGCTCTAGAAGAAGTCTTTGGAAACCAAATCCAAACTCTTATGTCTAATTCATTCAACATCGAAGCAAGTGTGAGAGATGCTGATGTGGTGATTGGTGCGGTTCTCATCCCTGGTGCCAAAGCACCAAAATTGGTGACAGAAGAGATGGTCAAACAAATGCGTCCAGGCTCTGTCATCGTTGATGTTGCCGTTGACCAAGGTGGCGTTATCGAGACAGCTGACCGTGTGACAACACACGATGAACCCGTCTATGAAAAACACGGTGTTCTCCACTATGCCGTTGCCAATATCCCTGGTGCGGTTGCCCGTACTTCAACCATCGCCCTAACCAATGTCACTCTTCCTTATATCGAAGCTCTTGCTGGCAAAGGATTCGCACAAGCAATTGCTGAAGATGAGGGCTTGCGTCAAGGTGTGACCACTTATCAAGGTTACTTAACTAGCCTCCCAGTTGCTCAAGGCCTCGATAAAGAGCACACGTCTATCGACGAACTTGTTTAAAGCTAGACACTCATTAAAAAAAGCAGTTCACATCTGAACTGCTTTTTTGCTATTCTGTTTCTTGGTTCTTTTCTTCAACCTTAACTGGAGCGGGTTCATAAGCTCGAATAATCTGAGCGACAACCGGATGGCGAACCACATCTTTGGCTGAAAAATGAACAAAGTCAATTTGGTGAATGTTCTTAAGCTTTTCTTGGGCATCAATCAAACCTGACTTGACATTACGTGGTAGGTCAATCTGGCTGATATCTCCATTGACAATCATCTTCGAATTAAAGCCTAAACGAGTCAGGAACATCTTCATCTGCATGATGGTTGTATTTTGTGCTTCATCCAAGATGACAAAGGCATCATCTAAGGTCCGACCACGCATGTAGGCAAGGGGCGCTATTTCAATGATTTCACGCTCCATGAGACGAGTCGTCTGGTCTTTCCCGAGAATCTGGTACAAAGCATCGTAAACAGGTCGAAGATAAGGATCCACCTTCTCCTTGAGATCACCCGGAAGAAATCCTAGACTCTCACCTGCTTCCACTGCTGGACGAGTAAGGATAATCCGCTTGACTTGCCCACGTTTAAGAGCAGTCACTGCCAAGGTCACTGCAAGAAAGGTCTTCCCTGTCCCTGCAGGTCCGATTCCAAAGGTCACATCATGCTGTTTGACACTGTCCACATAAAGCTTTTGACCTAAGGTTTTGACACGGATCGGTTTCCCAGTATTGTCTTTGATAATTTCTTCTTCGTAAAGGGCGACAAACTTGTCGATTTCATCGTTTTTGACCATGCTAATCGCAGTGACCACATCTGGTGTGCCAACCGTCATTCCTCGATTAACCAAAACCATCAAGGCTTGGATAACCTGACGGGCTTCCTCACAGGCAGGCTCTTCTCCCAAAACCTGTACAATCTCCGTACGGGCATGAATGACAACATCGAGCTCTTCTTCCATCAAACGAAGATGGCGCTCGTTGGATCCAAAAAGATGAAACAAGTCATCTGGATGACTTAGTTGAATGTCAATTGAATGTTCCTTCAAATAAAGAACCTCTCTAATCCGTTTATTTCTTTTTATTATAGCAAAGAGAACAATAAAATACTAGCCTCATCTCATTGTCTCTAGTGTTCTAAGTATTCTTGCCAGATGGCGTCAAAGTCTCCTAGGTTAAAAGAGAAACTGGCATGCTCCTCCAAAAAGCGACTCACCTCATCAAAATCATCCGTGTGTTTTGGGAAGGCTGACTCCTCAAAAGCGAGGTCTGCCAAGATGGCTTTAGGGCTGTTACTTTTAGGATTGCGCTCGGTCATGAGCCAAGTGTAAAATGATTTTCTCAATTCTTTCTCCTATCAAGAGTTTTTTAATGACACTTTTCTGATTCTTGAAAATTACTGGACTTAGCCTTTGATACGTAGTGGTTTATAAAATCCGTTTTCGCATCTGTATAGGCGTCTCGGTTGTGTTCAAATTTTTTCCACAAACTTAGTTTTAATTCCTGATACGCTTGGGCAATATCTGGATGCTGGCAGAGATAATCTCTAAAATAAATCTCGTCATGATCTCCCGTCATTCGTAAATGTAAATGAAAAACTTTCTCAGCAAATCCCTGCTCTGTATATCCTTTATTTAGCGAAATTCTGTTAGGACTCTCCGACATCACTAGCCACCCATTCTTCACCAATAAATCCCTAACTCTTGCTAAATCCTCTATTCTACCTACTTCTAACAGAATATCAACGATATTTTTGGCCCAAATATTAGGGATAGCAGTGCTACCGATATGTTCTATTCTTTGAATAACATTTGCACCCAATATTGTTTTCACATTTGTTTTTTCCAATTCATACCAGTCTTTCCACTCTGACTTGTGCTCTACTAGAAAAATAGGAAAAAGTTGCCAGAGTTCCTCTAAACTCATTTCTTCAAGTTTCTTTATCATGTCTATAAGACCTAAATCAACTCTGTCCCAAACTGGTCTTGCTTGATTTTACCAGCCTTCATCAATCCACCGAGTGCTTTCTTGAACTGACCTTTAGAAATGCCAAAGGTTGCCTTGATGTCTTCAGGAGATGACTTATCATTTAAGGTCATGAACCCACCATTGCTTTCCAAGTAGGTCAAAATCATCTGAGCATCATTTTCCAACATTTCAAAGGAACGTGGTTTGAGGGATAGGTTCAAGGTACGGTCCACTTCACGGAAACCGATAACACGCGCATCTAGCACTTGGCCTAAACGTGGCTCTGCATAGCGCTCACTTGGGTGAATGAAACCAAGCATGTTATTCTCTGGTAGGTATACAAAAGTTCCTGATAGCTTGAGGCGGTAAACAATGGCTGGCCAGTTTTGGTTCTGCATGTTGTTGTAAGCAGGACGCGCCAGACGTTGGAAGTCTTCCTGATACGCCAAGAGTCCCCAGATTCGGTCTTTCTTGTCCACTTCAAGGCGGATGTAAAGTTTATCACCCTTCTTAGGCCAGAGTTCCTTGAGCTCAGGGAGGATATCGAGTGACACAACGATTTCCTTATCAGGTAGACCGGTATCGACAAAGACGCCCAAGTCCTTACGAACTTCTGTTACGGTTCCCCAACCAAATTGGTCCTGAGTGGCAGTGACTTCTAGAGTAGTCAAGCGGAGTTTTTGCTTCATATCTGTGTAAGCAAAACCTTTGACTGTATCACCTACCGTATGCTGACCTTCTTCCTTGGCAAGAGCATAGGTCTGACCATCCTTTTGCACAAAGTAAAAACGGTCATTTTCATCGATGATGAGTCCAACGATAAAATTTGCAAGATTTGTGTTCATATTTCCTTCTTTCGAATAAAACTCAGCCAGCAATGCCAACTGAGTTTTTCTGTTTATTTTTAGACTTCCAAAAGTTCTTTTTCCTTGTTGGCAGTCATATCGTCGATGTGTTTCACAGCATCGTCTGTTACTTTTTGAATATCTTTTTCAAGGGTCTTCAATTCGTCTTCAGTGATTTCTTTTGCTTTTTCTTGTTTCTTAGCTTCGTCCATAGCATCACGGCGGATATTGCGGACAGCCACTTTAGCATTTTCACCAACCTTCTTCACTTCTTTAGCAAGGTCACGACGAGTCTCTTCTGTAAGAGCTGGGATAACCAAGCGGATCACAGAGCCGTCATTAGCTGGTGTGATACCAAGGTCAGAAGCGTTCAAGGCACGTTCGATGTCTTTCAATGAAGACTTGTCAAATGGTGTTACCAACAAGACACGCGCTTCTGGAATGGTAATTGAAGCGATTTGGTTAAGAGGAGTTTCGACTCCGTAGTATTCTACGTGGATACGGTCTAGCAAGCTTGCGTTGGCACGACCGGCACGGATACCACCAAATTCACGAGCAAGTGATTGGTGAGACTGGGTCATTCTCTCTTTAGCTTTTTCTACAATTGCATTAGCCATAATTTTCTTATTCCTTTTCTTCGATATTGTTTGAAACTGTTGTTCCGATATTTTCACCAAATACGACACGTTTGATGTTGCCTGGTTGGTTCATGTTGAAGACAACCAAGTCAATGTCGTTGTCCATAGAGAGGGTTGAGGCAGTTGAATCCATGATACGAAGACCTTTATTGATAACATCACGGTGGGTCAATTCTTCAAACTTAACAGCTGTCTTGTCTTTCTTAGGATCGGCATTGTAAACACCGTCTACGCCATTTTTAGCCATAAGGATGGCATCCGCTTCGATTTCAGCTGCACGAAGGGCTGCTGTTGTATCTGTTGAGAAGTAAGGTGAACCAATACCAGCACCAAAGATAACGATGCGGCCTTTTTCAAGATGACGAAGGGCACGTCCACGTACGTACGGCTCTGCCACTTGTTGCATCGCAATGGCTGTTTGTACACGCGTATCGACACCAACTTGTTGCAATGAATCTGCCATCACAAGAGCATTCATCACGGTCCCAAGCATTCCAGTGTAATCTGCCTGAACGCGGTCCATTCCTGCTTCTGCAGCAGGTTCACCACGCCAGAGATTTCCTCCACCAATAACAAGGGCAATTTCGATACCTAAGCTATGAACTTCTTGAATCTCTTTTGCGATTGTTTGAACTGTTTGGATATCAATCCCTACGCCACGTTCACCGGCAAGGGCTTCACCTGATAACTTGATTAAAATACGTTTATACTTGGGATTCGCCATTTTTACTCTCCTTTTTTTATCCTACCTATTTTATCACAATTTCTAAGATTTTTATAGTATCATGAGCAATTCTTTGAAAAAAATTAGACCGTTAAAAATTCCTCTAAGTCGGTAAGAGCACGCTCTGCAATTTTTTCATAACGAGCCTTCTTATCACGGATACGCTCGCCTTCTAACTCCTTTATAATCCCAAAATTGACATTCATCGGTTGGAAATGCTTGCTATCTGCATGAGTGATGTAATGAGCCAGACTTCCAATCGCTGTGGTCTCTGGGAAGATAGCCTCACTTTCACCCTTGAAGAGACGAGCCGCGTTAATACCCGCAACTAAGCCTGAAGCTGCTGACTCAACATAGCCTTCCACACCCGTCATTTGACCAGCAAAGAAGAGGTTGGGCTGTTTCTTAGAACGGTAAGTCTGTTCAAGAAGATTTGGTGAATCCATATAAGAATTGCGGTGCATGACCCCATAACGGACAAACTCAGCATTTTCAAGACCTGGAATCATTTGGAAAACACGCTTTTGTTCTCCCCATTTGAGGTGGGTTTGGAAACCGACGATATTGTAGAGGCTACCAGCCGCATTGTCCTGACGAAGTTGAACAACTGCATAAGGGGTTTTGAATTCGCCATCACGAGGTCCTGTGTAATCTTCTGGATACTCCAAACCGACTGGCTTCATAGGACCATAGAGCATGGTTTTAATGCCACGTTTGGCCATGACTTCGATTGGCATACATCCTTCAAAGTACTTTTCTTTTTCAAACGAATTGAGCGGTGCTTCTTCCGCATCGACCAAGGCTTCATGGAAATCCATAAATTCTTTTTTAGTCATAGGCGCATTGAGGTAGGCCGCCTCTCCCTTGTCATAACGAGACTTGAGATAGACCTTACTCATATCGATGGTGTTAACGTCGATAATCGGCGCCGCCGCGTCGTAGAAATAGAAACCATCACCGTCATTAAGGGCATGAATCTTTTCAGCTAGGGCATCACTGGTCAAAGGACCAGTAGCGACAACTGTAATAACATCAGTCGGCAATTCTGTAATTTCATCACGAACCACTTCAATCAAGGGGTGGTTGGCCACTTTTTCGGTCACCATTTGGGAGAAACCATCACGGTCCACCGCAAGGGCACCGCCTGCAGGAACACGTGTAGCTTCAGCAGATTCCAATATGACAGAACCCAAGCGACGCATTTCTTCCTTGAGAAGACCGACAGCATTGGTCAAAGCATCCCCACGTAAGGAATTGGAACAAACCAACTCTGCAAAATTGTCTGTTTTGTGCTGGGGTGTAGGCTTTACACCACGCATTTCAAAAAGTTTAACTGGAATACCACGTTCTGCAATTTGATAAGCTGCTTCAGAACCTGCCAAACCTGCTCCGATAACATTGATATAAGATTGAGACACGACACTAATACCTCTTTGGGTGGAACCTAAGTTCATATCAAAACAAGCTACTAGACTGTTTGACACCCACAAATCTTTCTAAATTTTCTTTTACTAGTATAACAAAAAAAGGGAAGAAGGCAAACTTCCCTGTTTAGTCATTTTCTTAATTTTCTTCCCAGTCGTGGTAGGCAGCATAGAGCTGGCTTTTATTCCACTGGTAGAGTTTCGCAACTTCCTTTATGGCTTGATTTTTCTTCATACCTTGCTGGATACGAGCTTGGATTTCTAAGAACAAGTCCTCCTCGTCCTTTTCTTCCACATCCTGACTGACGCCTTCAACGATGAGAAGGCATTCACCCTTGAGTGGCGTTTCAGCTATGTTTTCTAATAACTCAGAAATGGTACCTCGTTGGTATTCTTCATAGATTTTAGTCAATTCTCTCACCAAGACCACCGAGCGGTCGCCGTAGACTTCTAGCATATTTTCTAACGTATCCGCTACACGGTGGGGCGATTCATAGAAAATCTGAGTTTCTGGATAATCTTTTTTCAAGTCGAAAAATTGCTTTTGCTGACCTGATTTTCTCGGTAAGAAACCGTAAAAGATATGTGGCTGTGGCGCCAATCCGCTAGCAATCAAGGCAGAAATCCCTGCAGAGGCACCTGGAACTGTGACAACAGCAATATCTTCTTCGATGGCTGCCTTGACCAAATCGTGACCAGGGTCCGAGATGCTAGGCAGACCCGCATCAGAAACCTGAGCAATACTTTGCCCCGCCTTCAATAAACCGATCAAATCAGGAATTTTTTCCTTGGCATTGTGCTCATGAAAACTGATCTGTTTGGTCGGAATGTCAAAATGCTTGAGCAAAAGACCCGTATTGCGCGTGTCCTCCGCAGCAATCCAGTCCACCTCTTTCAAGGTCTGTATGGCACGAAAAGTCATATCATCTAGATTGCCAATCGGCGTTGCCACTAGGTAAAGCTTGCCATAGGGAGATTGCCCCTTAAAACTTTTTTGAATCTGCATGCTTACTCCCTGTACAACAACTCGTCACAGAACATACATTCCTCGTCCTGCTCTCGGCGTTGCCCATAAAAATCATTACAAACGTGAAAACCATCTTTATAGATTCGTCGGACGCTTTCACGAACATGCTTGGCCTTGACGGGAGCATCTGCTTCCACCTCGCCTAAGCGTTCGCGCAACTTACTATTTTCCAAACGAAGAGCTGTATTTTCCTCTACCAAGCTCTTGAGATTTTTCTTAATGGCTTCCACATCGGCCAAGGTCACCAATAACTGTTGGGAAAAATCGTCCAGCGCATCAAATAATTCTTTCTTATCCATAAACCAGCCCTTTCCTTTCTTTATCCTTCATTGAGTTTATATTTCTTTCAAGACCAGATATTCCATGGCATTTTGAAAGCTAACATTGGCTTGCCACATTTTTCTAGCTTCTAGCAAATCTTGTAGAATCTGTCGAATCCTTGCTTGCAAGAGATCCTGTCCACAGAGCACTTCGAGGATTCGCAAGACCTGATCCTGTTTTTCCTTGTCATCTGCCAAGTTGGCTAATTTAGCAACTTGGAGATAACTTTCTTTTTTCTTAGTTAATAACCAGGTCAGCAGACGTTCACTCTCATCCACCAAATTCCAAAAACTGGCTTGATTGGCCAGCTTTTCTGCTTCAGCACGCGATTGACTAAACTGTGCTAAAAGAGTCGCTTTTTTCTTAACGAGACCTGCTTGTTCTAATTGATGAATGAGCTTTTCTTCTTGCTTTTTAAAGTGGAAAATTTGGGTCCGACTTCGGATAGTTGGTAAAATCTTTTCCTCATCGCTAGTCAAGAAGAAAATATAAACCTCACTCTGGGGTTCTTCGATGACCTTGAGCAGAGAATTAGCCGCGTTGGGATGCATTTTCTCCGCCTGCTCGATAATAAAGACCTGTTGCTGACTTTCAATCCCTGCTTGGGAAAACTGACCCACCAATTCCCGAATGCGTTCTGTCTTGATGACCTGATTGACTGGCTTAATCAAGGTAACATCGGGAAATTCTTCCTGCTCAATCAGCTTGCAGTTTCGGCATTTCTCACATGGTAGAACGCCTACTTTATCCCTACAAAAGAGGCTCTTAGCCAAAAACTGCGCCATTTCCAAGCTTCCAAAGAAACCTGAAAAAAGATAGGCGTGATTGAGCTGGTCTTGTTCTAGGATACGGACAAAGCGGTCAAACTGGTCTGGTTGCCAAGCCTTTAGTTGATCTTGTTTCATTTATCCAAGCCCATTCTGTCAAATAAGACAGCCTTAGTTGTTTCCACAACTTGCTCCAAAGGAAGACTCGCATCAATCTTGACAATGCGATTTCCATCTTTGTCCAGAAGAGAAAGATAACCTTGACGGACTTTTTTGTGCAAGTCTAAGCCTTCCAAGTCCAAACGATTGACCTCGCGATCACTATTGGCAGCAATGCGAGCCAGCCCCTCTTCCACCTCAATGTCAAAATAGAGTGTCAAATCGGGTTTGAGGCCATCTGTCGCAAAGTGATTGAGCCAATCAATGGCATCAATATCCAAGCCTCGGCCAAATCCCTGATAAGCAAGGGAACTATCGATGAAGCGGTCCATAATGACCAACTTGCCAGCTGCAAGTGCTGGGAGAACTTTTTCCACCAAGTGCTGTCTGCGACTGGCAATATAGAGAAGGAGTTCCGTTTTAGGATCCATCTGAGTATGACTTGGATCCAAAATCACTTGACGAATTTTCTCCCCAATCAAGACTCCGCCAGGTTCACGGGTCGTCAGCACCTCTACTCCTTTTTCCTCTAAAATTGGGAGCAGAGCCTCTAAAACACTGGTCTTGCCTGCTCCCTCTGGTCCCTCAAGAGAGACTAAAAATCCTTTTAACATGTCTAACTCATTTCTTTTTTACTACTTCTATTCTATCAAAAAAATAGGGGTTTGTGACAATCTTTTTGTCTTCTTATTCCATGCACTATAAAAGAGGCAGTCAAAGCCACCTCTTATTTACCTAATTCTTGTGTTCGTTTATAGGCTTGCTGAACTGCATCCATGACTGTTCCTCGAAAAGCATGCGCTTCTAAACTCGCTACACCAGCGATAGTCGAACCACCTGGACTACAAACTTGGTCTTTCAAAACTCCAGGATGTTGCTGGCTTTCGAGAACCATTTGCCCAGCGCCGACTACTGTTTGGGCTGCCATTTTCAAGGCCCTTTCTCGGGGCAATCCTGTCTGCACACCCGCATCTGCTAAAGCCTCGATAAAAAGGTAGACAAAGGCTGGTCCACAACCTGCAAGACCTGTCGCAGCATCGATTAAGCCATCCCCCAGCTCAACCAAGAGACCAGCCTTGGCTAAAAGCTGACAAAAGAGCTCCCTGTCCTCAGCACAACAGTTTTCTGATAAAGCGTAACTAATCACTCCTTGGCCGATAGCCACTGGTGTATTGGGCATGATGCGAATAATTCGGTGTTGACTTGGCAGAAGACTTGCCAGTTTTTCCAAGGTCAATCCAGCCGCCATGGAAATCAAAAGAAGACTTTCTCTCTTTTCAAGGATGGTCTGGTATTGAGAAAGCAAGTCTGAGAACTGAGCAGGCTTAACACCTAGAAAAATCACATCTGCTTCTGCGAAGATTTCGTCATTGCTGGAAGCCTGACCACCAAAGTTGGCAATGAAAGCATCTACTTTTGCTTGACTACGATTGGCAAGGAGAATCTGAGCACCCGTCTTGGCCTGCACAACAGCCTTAGCCAAGCTAGCTCCCATATTCCCCAAACCGATAAATCCAATCTTCATCTCTTACTCCCTTATCTGTCCATCACCAGTAACCACATACTTGTAGCTGGTCAACTCTTTCAAGCCCATAGGCCCACGCGCATGCAGTTTCTGAGTAGAAATCCCCATCTCACATCCAAGACCAAACTGGCCACCATCAGTGAAACGAGTCGAGGCATTGACATAAACCGCGGCAGAGTCCACTTGATCTGTAAAGTAAGCTGCAGCTTCAGCATTTTCCGTCACAATCGCATCCGAATGATGGGTACTGTGGGCTTCAATATGCGCAACCGCTTCTTCTAAACTGCTCACAACCTTAACAGCTAGGACATAGTCTAAAAACTCGGTATCAAAGTCTTGAGCCTCAGCTGCTCGACCTGAAACAAACTGACTTGCTGTGCTATCCAAACGAAATTGAATTGGTTCCAACTCAGCTTCTTTTCGATCTGCAACCAGCACTTTCTCCAAGCGAGGAAGGAAGCTTGCTGCCTTGTCTTCATGAACCAGCAAGACCTCCATAGCATTGCAGACAGAAGGACGACTGGTTTTAGCATTGTTGATGATAGACAGAGCCTTGTCTTCATCGGCATCCTTATCCACATAGACATGGACAATTCCAGTTCCTGTCTCGATAACGGGCACGATAGCATTTTCAACCACAGCATTGATCAAACCAGCCCCTCCACGAGGAATGAGAAGATCTAAATAGCCCTTAGCCTTCATCATAGCATAGCTACTTTCACGACTGGTATCTTCTACCAGTTGAATCACCTCTGGATGAATGGTAGTCGTCTCCAAGCCCTTCTTTAAAGCTGTGACAATAGCATGGGCAGTTTGATAGGCGTCCTTCCCACTACGAAGAACAACCGCATTCCCACTCTTGAGTGCCAAAGCAGCCGCATCAGATGTCACATTTGGACGACTTTCATAGATAATACCGATGATCCCCATAGCCACACGCTTCTTAGTAATAACCAAGCCATTTTCAAGCTGACTTGTTTCTAGGACTTCACCAATAGGATCTGGTAAAGCAACCACTTCACGAATCCCATTTGCCATCGCTTCTATACGTCCCGCATCCAAATAAAGACGATCTAGCATAACATCTGAGATTTTCCCCTTGGCCGCTTCCATATCGAGGGCATTGGCCGCTAAAATCTCCTCAGTAGCAGCCACTAAGTGATCAGCCATAGCTAGCAAGGCTTGGTTTTTCACTGCTTCACTAGCAGTATTGATTGATTTCTTAACAGCCTGTACCTGTTCAAATTGTTCTTGTGTACTTACCATCGTTCACCTCTAAAATTCTGTAAAGAGCAGCTGGATTTCAGGAGTGATGGAAATCCAGTCATCACGGTGAATCAAGACTCCCTTAGCTTTTTGAGAACGGAGCATATCTTCTAGGGCTGAGACACCAAATTGGACACGTCCCTTTCCAAGAGATTGACCTGTTTCTTTATCTGCTACTGTGACAATATCGTGGTAAGAGAAGTTTCCTTCCACTTCTACAACACCCGATAAAAGGAGACTTTTCCCGTTTTTTGAAAGTGCCTCTGCAGCTCCACCATCTACCCAAATCGTTCCCTGACTTTGAGCATAGAAGGCCAGCCATTGTTTCTGGGTACGAAGTCCCTTCTCTTGCGCAACAAAGAAGGAACCATCCCTAGTCTCCTCCGCTGCTTCGATCAAGGCATCTGATTTCAAGGAAGAGCAGATATAGACTGGCACACCTGACTCCGTAGCAATCGTAGCCGCCTTGATTTTTGTCAGCATACCCCCAGTTCCGTTTGACGAACCTGCTCCACCAGCCATATCAATAATCTCATGATTGATGGTCTCAATTCTCTCCAAACGTTTGGCTGTTGGATCTGAGTTGGGATTGCCAGTATAGAGACCGTCCACATCGGTCAAGAGAACTAAAAGGTCTGCTTGAACCATCGCCGCTACCTGGGCACTCAGAGTGTCATTATCACCCACCTTGAGCTCATCAATAACGACACTGTCATTCTCGTTGATGTTGGGGATTGCACCACGATGAAGCAATACAGACAATGCCTGATGAGCATTCTTATAGCGACGTTTATCTACAAAATCATCCTGGGTCAGCAAAATTTGTGCAGAAACGATTTGGCGCATGAGGAGGTTGGTTGTGTATTCCTCCAACAAAAGTCCCTGACCAACTGCAGCCGAAGCTTGTTTATCTGCAATCTTGGTCGGACGTTTTTTAAAGCCCAAAGCTCCAAATCCAGCGGCAACTGCCCCAGATGACACCAAAATCAACTCATGTCCGGCTTCATGAAGCATAGCCAATTGCTGGGTAATTGCCTTTACTTTACTTCTTGATAAACTCCCGTCTTCATTTGTCAAGGAGGAGGTCCCTACCTTAAAGACGATTCGTTTGTACTTCATATTCTCACTCCGATTCTTCATATTTATCCATTATAACATGAATACTTTAAAATAGAAAAGACTTGAAATGAAAAAGGTTGAGACAAGGCATCTCAACTCTTTTATCTATTCTCAGTTTTACGCAATCTTTCCAGCGTTTCTTTAAAAATCTCTGGAATATCTGCTGTGAACTCCAAGGTTTCACCTGTTCTCGGATGGGTAAAGCCTAGAGTCTTGGCATGGAGAAATTGTCCATGTCCTTTCAGGGTTTTACGAGGACCATAGACTTCATCACCAGCGACTGGATGGCCAATATAAGCCATATGAACACGGATTTGGTGGGTACGTCCTGTTTCCAGTTGCAACTCCACTAAGCTATAATCTCCAAAGCGTTCCAAGACGTGGAAACGCGTTACTGCAGGCTTTCCTTTAGCAGTCACAGCCTGTTTCTTACGGTCTTTTTCACTACGACCAATCGGAGCTTCAATCACACCACGATCATTGGGAAGATTACCATGAACAATCGCCCAGTATTTACGGAGAGACTTCTTGTCCTTGAGTTCTTGCGCGAGTGCTAAGTGGGCCTCATCATTCTTAGCAATCATGAGGAGACCAGACGTGTCCTTGTCAATGCGGTGAACGATTCCTGGACGCAGAACCCCATTGATACCTGACAAGTCCTTGATATGGTACATGAGGGCATTGACCAAGGTTCCACTGGTATGACCGGCGCTGGGATGAACCACCATTCCCTGAGGTTTGTTAACGACTGCTACATCCTCATCTTGGTAGATGATTTCGAGTGGCAAATTCTCAGCTACATATTCTAAAACCTCTGGTTCTGGCACATGATAAGTGACCACATCGCCCTCTTGGACAGTGTATTTTGCTTTCTTGGCTTGCCCATTAACCAAAACTTGTCCAGCCTTGATTTGTTCATTCACGAGACTACGTGACAATTCTGTCAGGTCCGACAGAGCCTTGTCTAGACGTTGCCCCCCAGTTTCAATTTTTATTTCCATTTACTTCCTCTTTAAGCATTGCAATCAATAAAACAATCACACCAACTGTCAAATAGCTGTCAGCAACATTGAAAATCGCAAAGTTGATAAAGTCTAAGTGAAACATATCCACCACAAAACCTTGACTCATTCTATCGATAAAGTTGCCCAGACCTCCCGCTATTATCAGGGTCAGTCCAAAAACCAACCAGAGAGAATCCTCCATGTGTTTATGTAAATACCAAATGGCACCTACCATGACGATCAGTGTAATGACAGCAAATAACCACTGCTGATCTTGTAGCATGGAGAAGGCTGCCCCACGATTTTGCAGGTAGGTCAAGCTAACGAGATTGGGAATCCACGAACGCACTTCACCCAGTGGAATCTGCTGGACAACATAATTTTTGACCAACTGATCCAACCCAATCAAAAGCAGTATAATGACTGCTACTATTCCTCTTTTTTTCATGATTTCCTCTTTTGATCAAAATATTCTTGCATGACTTCTACGAAGAGAGTCCCAGCTTGGCTAAGCTCCACTTCCTCACGTTTGACGTAGACCATGCGGTTATCTAGATTATCCTTGAGACGAATAACTGTGATCCCATTAACACTGTCACTATCTAAAAATCCTGAACCTGTCGCATAGGCATCTGTCCGCTCCAAAATACCATTCAAAGTGGCACGGTCGGTCACATTAAACATCTGGGAGCTCGCGCTGGTGTCGACAAAGTTCTCTGAATAGTATAGGTACTCATCCTTTTCCTGGGTGAAACGAACTGTTGGTAGATCCGCTAAATCCTCCATAACCAATTCCTCTTTCTGTGCTAAAGGATGTCCTTCACGAAGATAAATGTGAGTCTGGAAAGGAATTAGTTCAATAACTTCTAAACCAAGCTTTTCAACCCGTTGCATGATGCCCTTTTTATTTTGGTTGTTGAGGTAGATAATCCCAATCTCACTATGCCCTTGGGCTACTTCGTCTAATATTTGAACTGTAGTAGACTCAAAAATACGAAAGTTCTTATAATCAGGATAACGTTCTGAAAAGGCCGTAATCGTTGGTGGCAAGAAGTCATAGTGCTGACTGGCAATGGAAAATTCATCCTTTTCTTCCTCAGGATTGGCATACTGATTTTGAAAAACATCAAAGCCTTTGACCAACTCCTGCGCTTTCTCATAAAATTCCATACCACGACGGGTCAAAAACGTTCCCGAACTCGTCCGACGGAAAATTTTAAAACCTAACTCTTTTTCCAAATCGCGCACAGAAATAGACAGACTGGGCTGACTCACATACATCTTTTCAGCAGCTTCACGGAAAGTACCACTATTGGCAATAGCAACAACATAGCGTAATTGTTGAATATTCATCTTCTACCCCCAACTTCTCTATCTGTTCATTATACCATATTTTAGAAGTTTTCCACCTAGGAAAAATAATGTCGCTCACAAAATTCATCTACACTAGTAACAAAAAATTGTGGGTATCAAAACAAAAAAATAGGCTCTCCGAAAACTCGGAAAGCCTTATTTAATGCTACTTCTAGCTTCCTCGCCTTTTCATTTTAAGGCTCGGGATAAAAAGGTTCACTGGACCTTTTTATTTTGCGATTGGGTAAACAGAAACCTGCTTTTTATCGCGTCCTTTACGTTCAAAGCGTACTACGCCTTCAACTTTAGCGAACAAAGTATCGTCTCCACCACGTCCAACGTTTACACCTGGATAGATGTGCGTACCACGTTGACGGTAAAGGATTGATCCACCTGTTACAGTTTGTCCGTCAGCCGCTTTAGCTCCAAGACGTTTCGCTTGTGAATCGCGTCCGTTTGATGTAGAACCTCCACCTTTTTTGTGGGCGAAAAGTTGCAAGTTGTTAAGAGTCATTTTTAACATAATGTTTTCCTCCGTGTTAGTTTTCTGTGATAACTCTGGTTTGGACGAACTCAGAAGAGTTCTCCGATAAGTTTGCCATACCTAAGAAAAATGATTCAAAGAATAACTGGGTCATTTCTCTCTGGTGCGAAGGAAGATCCTCTGGTATTTCAACCTTTAGATAACCACCTTCATCTTCGTTTAATTCTAGGATTGGTTCGTAGCCTGCAAATTTCTCAATGGAATTGATAAAGTTAATGGCAAGCGTAGAAACCGATGCACACACGACATCTAAGCCGTATTCGCCACTTTCGGCGTGTCCAGTAATTTCCGCACTCCTCAGCTCGCCATCTTCGGCTCTCTCAAAGACTGCTTGTATCATGTGTTCTCCTTAAAAATTAAGCGTTGATCGCGTTGATGACAACTTTTGTATATGGTTGACGGTGACCTTGTTTGCGGTGGCTACCTTTCTTAGGTTTGTACTTGTAAGTAACAACTTTCTTTTGTTTTCCTTGTTTTTCAACAGTTCCAACTACAGTAGCTCCAGCAACAAGTGGAGTTCCGACAACAGTGTTTTCACCACCAACAAGAACAACTTCGTTAAAAGTAACTTCTTGACCAGCTTCAACGTTCAATTTTTCAACGTAAACTGCTTGACCAACTTCAACTTTAACTTGTTTTCCGCCAGTTTTGATAATTGCGTATGTGCTCATTATGCACCTCCTATGATTTTTAGGGTTTCCCCGTATTTTTGTGAAGACTCGCCTAGCATCGTGGGACGAACCACTTAAAAGAAGAGCTCTAAGTATAACAAAGTTTAAATTTTGTATACGATGAGCAACGATGTTCGTGCGGTTGCACAGGACTGTGCATAGTCAACTCTTCGATTATAGCATATCTTCTTTTTTCTTACAAGTAAAATCAATTAAAATTAAGCTTTTTCTTTCCCTTTTTTTCTCCAAGAAGCAAAAAGCATGCTGAAGTAAAAGATACTCATCATAAGAGGAACACCTAGAATTGTCTTCTCCTGATAGTAAATCGTCAAATAAGCTGAAAAAACAACTCCGAAGACAAAACTGCTAAGCAAGCTAACAAAAATCAAGCCCTCTCGTAGGAAAGGCGTATGCTTGGTCCGAAAATAATCTCCAAAAGCTAACATGGTTCGTTTGATATTCCCGGTCATAAAAGCATTATTATAGGCAATACCAGACACTTCTCCAAAAGCAGTTGTCACCAGTCCCATACAGAAGGCCAAGGGCGGTACGAGATAGATATTCTCTACAGTTTGCGGCACAAAGCCAATAATTAGGGACAAGACTGCAAGTGGAATTACAGACAAAATTGGCTTTTTAACAATTCTCAATTTTTCCTTATAGACAGTTAATAAAAGGACCCCCATCATAAAAGCTAGCAATGTCATTACTTTGGCACTGGCATCTGACACATTGTGTTGAATGAGTCCTACTGATAGAAAAACCACATTCCCAGTCTGTCCTGCCACAAGAGTATTTCCTCGCACGATAAAGGTATAGGCATCTACATATCCTGCGCAAAAAGTCAAAAAAAGCGCTAGCCTCTTAGACTGACGTGATATTTTTCTTATTGGTAATAATCTCATTTTCTCCCCCTCTTCATTTCATCTACTTATCTAAATATTGTACCACTTTCTCCAAGAAATGCGTAGTCCATTTGAAAATTTTTACCATCTGTTGGATAGTCCTTCTTTTCTGTGTTATAATGAAGGAAGGTTTTAAAATCGGAAAAGGAGTATTTATGCTAAAATTAGGTGTCATCGGAACAGGTGCTATTAGCCATCACTTCATAGAAGCAGCCCATACCAGCGGAGAATACCAGCTGGTCGCAGTCTATTCTAGAAAACTAGAAACTGCCGCAACCTTTGCTTCCCGCTATCAAAATGTCCAACTCTTTGATCAATTAGAAGACTTCTTTAAGTCTTCCTTTGATGTAGTCTATATCGCCAGTCCAAACTCCTTGCATTTTGTTCAAGCCAAGGCTGCCTTGTCTGCTGGTAAGCACGTCATTCTTGAAAAGCCAGCTGTCACTCAGCCACAAGAATGGCTTAATCTGATTCAAACGGCTGAGAAAAATCACTGTTTTATCTTTGAGGCAGCTCGTAATTACCACGAGGAAGCTTTTACCACTATCAAGAATTTTTTAGCAGACAAGCAAGTGCTGGGAGCAGATTTCAACTATGCCAAGTATTCTTCCAAGATGCCTGACTTATTAGCTGGACAGACGCCAAATGTCTTTTCAGATCGTTTTGCTGGTGGAGCCCTTATGGATTTGGGGATTTATCCTCTCTATGCTGCTATTCGCCTCTTTGGAAAGGCTCAGGACGCGACTTATCAGGCTCAACAGCTTGACAATAGCATTGACCTAAATGGTGATGGTATCTTCTTCTACCCAGAATTTCAAGTTCACATTAAGGCTGGGAAAAACATCACTTCCAATCTTCCTTGTGAGATTTACACAGCAGATGGAACCTTGACCCTTAACACGATTGAACATGTCCGCTCAGCTATTTTTAGAGACCACCAAGGAAATCAAGTCCAACTTCCTATCCAACAGGCTCCTCATACAATGACTGAGGAAGCAGCTGCATTTGCACAGATGATCCAGCGGCCAGACCAGACGCTTTACCAGAACTGGCTGAATGATGCAGGTTCTGTTCATGACCTATTATATACCATGCGCCAGACTGCTGGCATTAGATTTGAGGCAGAAAAATGAAAACCAAACTACCGACTGAATGGCAGAAATTGAGCGACCAGCTCGGTTTCCAAGAATTTACCCCCATTCAAATTCAACTATTTGAGCCCATTCTTGCTGGAGAAAACCTCCTGGGAGTAAGCCCAACAGGAACTGGTAAGACGCTAGCTTACCTCCTGCCAAGTCTTCTAAGGTTGAAAAAGAAAAAAGCCCAGCAGCTCTTGATTCTAGCACCAAATACTGAACTAGCTGGACAGATTTTTGACGTATGTAAAACGTGGGCTGAAGCTATCGGCTTGACTGCTCAGCTCTTCCTATCAGGTTCCAGTCAGAAACGCCAGATTGAACGCCTTAAAAAAGGACCAGAAATTCTCATCGGAACTCCTGGCCGTGTCTTTGAATTAATTAAATTGAAGAAAATCAAGATGATGAATGTGGAAACCATCATCCTGGATGAATTTGACCAATTGCTCGATGATTCTCAGATTCACTTTGTCGAGAAAATTACCCACTACGCACCTCGTGACCACCAACTCATCTACATGAGTGCGACGACCAAGTTTGACCAAGAAAAGATTGCACCAAACACGCGCACCATCGACCTTTCTGACCAAAAGTTGGACAACATTCAACACTTCTACATGCAGGTAGACCAACGCCATCGTGTGGATATGCTACGAAAACTGGCTCATGTAGAGGATTTCCGCGGACTAGTTTTCTTTAATAGCCTATCAGATCTTGGAAGTGCGGAGGAAAAACTACAGTATCGCGATGTCTTGGCCGTTTCCCTCGCTAGCGATGTTAATGTTAAGTTTCGAAAAGTCATCTTAGAAAAGTTTAAAGATAAGCAGCTAACCCTGCTCCTTGCAACTGACCTTTTGGCACGTGGAATTGATATTGATAGCCTAGAATGTGTCGTAAACTTTGATGTTCCTAGAGATATCGAAACCTACACTCACCGCGCTGGCCGTACAGGTCGCATGGGTAAAGAGGGCTATGTTATCACTCTCGTAACCCATCCTGAAGAACTTAAAAAACTCAAGAAATTCGCAAGTGTTCGTGAAATTGTGCTAAAAAATCAAGAACTCTATATCAAATAAGGTTGGCTTCCGCCAACCTTTTTCTTATCCCCAAGTAATTTCTAATTGATAGCTGGCAAAGGGGTGTCCCTCTTGGTTTTGCAGTTGATAGGCGAGCTCAATCTTTTGCCCATCCACTTGATAACGATTCGTTTGAATGATAAATTCCTGCATGCCCATAGGTGTAGGAATATAGGCTAAACTATCGCTATCCTTTAGAAATCTCATAATGGTCTTCGGATTGGAAAAACGGGTCATCACCAGTTCTTGACCATGAAACTTGAGAACCACTTTTTCCTTTTCCTCATTGTAGAAAAGCAGATAGCTATAATCGCCCTTTTCACGCACTTTCACGTCATAGAGTTGGTCAACGACTTCCAACTGCTCATCAAACTGAATCCTATTTCGCATCCGAATCTTCACATCAAATCCTCTTTCTTGTCTCTTGTCCTACTATTTTACCAAAAAGAGCAGGATTTTGCTATAATGGTCATATGAACGAAAAAGTATTCCGTGACCCAGTTCACAACTATATCCACGTCAATAATCAGGTCATATACGACTTGATCAATACAAAAGAATTTCAACGTTTGCGTCGAATCAAGCAACTAGGGACTTCCAGCTATACCTTCCATGGTGGGGAGCACAGTCGCTTTTCCCACTGTTTGGGGGTCTATGAGATTGCACGACGCATCACGGAGATTTTTGAAGAAAAATATCCTAAAGAATGGGATCCTGCTGAGTCTCTCTTGACCATGACCGCTGCGCTCCTTCATGACCTCGGGCATGGTGCCTACTCCCATACTTTTGAACATCTCTTTGATACAGATCATGAGGCCATTACCCAGGAAATCATCCAAAGTCCTGAGACAGAGATTCACCAAGTCCTGCTACAAGTGGCACCTGATTTCCCCAAAAAGGTGGCTAGCGTTATCGACCATACCTATCCTAACAAGCAGGTCGTACAACTCATTTCTAGTCAGATTGATGCAGACCGCATGGACTATCTCTTGCGCGACTCCTATTTTACAGGAGCATCTTATGGGGAATTTGACTTGACTCGAATTCTCCGAGTGATTCGCCCAGTCGAAAATGGGATCGCCTTTCAGCGCAATGGCATGCATGCCATCGAAGACTACGTGCTCAGTCGCTATCAGATGTATATGCAGGTTTATTTCCACCCAGCAACACGCGCCATGGAAGTTCTTCTACAGAATCTCCTCAAACGCGCTAAGGAACTCTATCCTGAAGACAAAGATTTCTTTGCACGAACTTCTCCACATCTCCTTCCTTTCTTTGAAAAAAATGTGACCTTGTCTGACTATCTAGCTCTGGATGATGGCGTGATGAATACCTACTTCCAACTCTGGATGACCAGTCCTGACAAGATACTAGCCGACTTGTCGCAACGCTTTGTCAACCGCAAGGTCTTTAAATCCATTACTTTTTCAGAAAAAGACCAAGACCAACTCGCAACCATGAGACAACTGGTTGAAGATATCGGTTTTGATCCAGACTACTATACTGCTATTCATAAGAACTTTGACCTACCTTATGATATCTATCGACCCGAATCTGAAAATCCAAGGACACAGATTGAGATTTTACAAAAAAATGGTGAACTGGCAGAACTATCTAGCCTGTCCCCTATCGTCCAATCCCTTGCTGGCAGCCGCCACGGTGACAATCGTTTCTATTTTCCAAAAGAAATGTTGGATCAAAATAGCATCTTCGCAAGTATCACCCAGCAATTTTTACACTTGATTGAGAACGATCATTTTACCCCAAATAAAAACTAGAAGAGGAAATTTATGAGTATTAAACTAATCGCTGTCGATATCGATGGTACCCTGGTTAACAGTAAAAAGGAAATCACTCCTGAAGTCTTTTCTGCCATCCAAGATGCCAAACAAGCTGGCGTCAAAGTCGTGATTGCAACTGGCCGCCCTATCGCAGGTGTTGCTAAACTTCTGGACGACTTGCAGTTGAGAGACAAGGGTGACTATGTGGTAACCTTCAACGGTGCCCTTGTCCAAGAAACTGCTACTGGCCATGAGATTATCAGCGAATCTTTAGCCTATGAGGACTATCTCGATATGGAATTTCTCAGTCGCAAACTCGGTGTCCACATGCACGCTATTACCAAGAACGGTATCTATACTGCCAATCGCAATATCGGAAAATACACAGTGCACGAATCAACCCTCGTCAACATGCCTATCTTTTACCGCACTCCTGAAGAAATGGCTGACAAGGAAATCGTCAAGTGTATGTTTATCGATGAACCGGAAATTCTCGACGTTGCGATTGAAAAGATACCAGCAGAATTTTACGAACGCTACTCCATCAACAAATCTGCTCCTTTCTACCTCGAACTCCTTAAAAAGAATGTAGACAAGGGTTCAGCCATCACTCACCTAGCTGAAAAACTCGGATTGACCACAGATGAAACCATGGCAATCGGAGACGAAGAAAATGACCGTGCCATGCTGGAAGTCGTTGGCAACCCTGTAGTCATGGAAAACGGAAATCCAGAACTCAAAAAAATCGCCAAATACATCACTAAAACAAATGATGAATCTGGCGTTGCCCATGCCATCCGTACGTGGGTATTGTAAAAAAGTAAGAATAGACGAAACCCGCTCAACTGAGCGGGTTTTATCTATTTCATCTTAGAATTAGAAATAATTTATCAAAACACTTGACATCTCGGTTCTCCGTTATATAATATGATTAAGATAAAAATTGAGGTAAAGAAAAATATGAGAAAAATTATTCAAGAATTACTTAATAGTTCTATTTCTACATCTGCTATTTCACAAGGTGCCGGTGTGCCATGGACTACCGTTTCTGACCTCAGAAAAGGAAAAACAAGCATGGACAAAATGGCACTTCTCACAGCAGAAAAACTTTATGAATTTGCTACAGCTGATAAGCAGTGATTTCCGTCACTGCTTTTATTATTGCAAACAAAAAAGCCCGCAAGCCTGAGCCTGCGGTTACAATTCGAACAATATTTTAGAAAATTTCCTTTCTATTTTTAAAAAATTATTTTGTAGTGATCAATCCGTCAGGCTCGATGTTGAAACTTTCTTTTTCAGCCAATCGGCCATCTTCAAGCATGAGGTGTTGTACAGTTACTTAAATCTTGAGAGTACAAAAACCGTCATAACGCCTAGAGCCACAAGGGTTCAGTTGTACAGTTACTTAAATCTTGAGAGTACAAAAAATAGGCATTGCTTCCTTAATTTGTGGTACTGAATTGTAATAAATCACTCTCTATTTCTATATGTTATCTCTTTATAATCTCTTTTAATTTTACGATAATTTCATATACAAAGTATAAATAGGAAAGTCTTTATATCTTTCTTTTGTCTCATTATCCAGTTTATTCCAAAACAAATCAGCTTGTGGTTTCGATTTTAATAACACTGATGAACCGAAACAAAGTTCATAGTTATCATTACTATTTACTAAAATATTGCTCAGAATCTCCATTTCTTTGCTGTTTAATTTACGAACTCTAGATTTTATTTGAAGGTCATTTATTATAGCTATCTCACTATTTTGGGAGTATTTTAAGTTCCAATTAGAAAGACATTGTGCCCAATTAAGCAATAACTCTCTTCTAGAAGCATCTTCTGCCATGTCAGCAGCAATAACTATTTTTATAATAGTGTTGTTAGCATCTTCAAATTTCAAGTCATTATCAACTAATCTTTGATATGAGGCAATAACCGAATCAAAATTACAATTATCTATTTTTAGCCAATCGTTAGGTTCAAAAACTTCAAAAATTGAAATATCTGAAGAATCCTTCCCCTCACCTCTCCTACACCAGGGAATTTCAGTAAAGATATCAATCATAGTTCCGTTCTTATCTATTGTAAAATCATATAAGGCAATAATATGGATATTAGCAATTCTTAGATGAAGTAATTTAGATTCATTATAATCAAAGGCATCCTTCTTCTTTAGAACAAGACCTGAATTAAGGATATTTAGATTTTTTTGAGATTGTTTATCAAAGTAGTTTAGATCAAGATCCTTTTGTACACCCATATTTTCCAAGAAGTTAGAAATCTGTCTCAAATCCTTTATATCGCTATCTAAATTCCGTGAAGTAATATCCGATATTGACTGATTATCTAGTTCTATTTTATTTCCATTGAGATTAAAATATCCTACTCTTCCTAGCTCTTGAAGTACCTCCGTACACTCTATGGCTTTTGAGAGCATATTAGACCTTGTATAATTAAATTTAAATATTTTTTTATTTACATCAAAGGACATTTTAAAGCATTCACCAAAATGTAGTTGTACACTCCCATCAGGGAATCGATGTCTTTTTACATCTTGAAAAATAGTATCTCCAACTGTAATAATTAAATCTGTTTCCTCGTAAGTTTCGACAACCTTTATTGTATTTTCAAGTGGTACTTCAATACCAGTTAAAGGATCTTTATAATAAATGAAGAGATCATTTTCTTCCTGGTAGTTAAAGATTTCTCCCTTTCCTTGACCATAAAAATAGAATTTAAGGTTACTATCATCAGAGATATCTTCAACTGAAATACCATCAACATTTATGAAGCTATATTGCTTACGACTATTTGTTATAAAATCGACTAGCATGGGGTACAGTTTTTGTTCGTCTAATTCATGAATCTGTACAGAAAGTTTCTTATTGCTTGTTGTTTTATTTTTTAAATTATTTTTTTTGATTAGTTTTTTTATAGAAAGAGGAGGTAATGATTTATAGTAGATATTTCTTAAATCACCATTCTCACTTAACCAAACTACGAATAAAACTACACCACCATTTTTTGAATATAATTCTAAATCACTTATGTCTAACAAGAAGGATTTCAATTTATTCTTCTGTTGCCTTGTAGCTTTAATTTGAACAGGTACTTTACCAAATATTTCACTTTTTTTCTCACTAGAAGATTTAAGAACATGAATCTCACCATCCCAGACTGGAGTTTTATCATTACTATCAAAATAAGTCTGAAGTAAACTATGTCTATTTATGAATGTTGTCAGATATGAAACACCTAATGTCTCAATTTGTCTATTATTTGCCAAATCCGCACCTCGAAAAATAGCTCTATATACTTTATATTATACCATTAACAAAGAAAAACTTATATACTATAATTACAACTATTTAACTTAAACTGAATATTATAAACTTAAAAAATACTGTTCATTAATAATTACAAAATAAATAGACCAGTTTCCTGATCTACTTTATTCTATATTCATTGACTTTTGGTCACACTTTGGTCAAAAATTCCAAAAATACTAGGTTATTTTAAAAAACAAACTTGTGATGATTGCCTTTAAACTAACACTTTGAATTTTCTTTGTCTTTCTTTACATTACTAAAAATGCCCCCTGCAGGAATCGAACCTGCAACTACTCCTTAGGAGGGAGTTGTTATATCCATTGAACTAAGGGAGCTAGAGAAAAACCCTGCTGGGTAAGCAGAGTTTTTTAGTCGAATTAACGACGGATTTCTTTGATACGAGCTGCTTTACCTTGAAGAGCACGCAAGTAGTACAATTTCGCACGACGTACTTTACCGTAACGAACAACTTCGATCTTTTCAACACGTGGAGTGTGGATTGGGAAGATACGCTCAACACCTACACCGTTAGAGATTTTACGAACTGTGTAGTTTTCTGAGATGCCTGCACCTTTACGTGCAATAACAACACCTTCAAAAATCTGGATACGTTCACGGTTACCTTCGACAACTTTCGCGTGTACACGAACAGTGTCACCAGGACGGAATGATGGGATATCTGTACGAAGTTGACCTTCAGTCAAGCTTTGGATTAATGGATTCATTTTATTCTCCTATCTTTGTCAATCTTGAGGAACCTTCCTCAGCGGATAAACTGTATTTTTGTGCGTCCATTACACACAGGATATAGTTTACCAAATTTCTACCTAAAAGTAAAGAAATTTATAGCAGAATTCCTAAAAAAATCGCCACTAAGCCGCCTATGTAAGTTAAGAGAAAATAGCTATAAAATACCTTCTTGTCACTTAATAGTCTTTGCAGCTCGTCATTCAAGGTTGAAAAGGTCGTCAACCCTCCACAAAAACCTGTCGCTAGGATAGCATAGATTTCCTTGGACTCCACATGATTGTAGAGTAGGCCAATTAAAAAACATCCTAGAAGATTGGCAAGGAGAGTTCCTAGAGGTAATTTTGAAGCTTGATTATAGCGGGAAAAGAAATAACGCACCAGGGCTCCGAACCCGCAGGCGATTGCAAGATAAACGATTACCATTTCTTCCTCCCTAGAACATAAGCCAAGAGTAGACCTCCTCCAATACTCAAAAGCAGATAGATGATTAAGCTAAGATAACGCCCGGTATCAAGCAGTTTTACTGCATCAAGCATTAGGCTAGAAAAGGTTGTCAGGCCACCGCAAAAACCCGTCCCCAGCGCCAAAATTAAGCCTTTACTAGTTCTCTTATAGACCAAATAGCCTTTCACCAGATAGACTAGGCAGAATATTCCCAGATAATTGACGAGAAGGGTTCCCCAAGGAAATTCAGGACTGGCTGGCAACTGACTAGATACAAAGTAGCGGATAAGGCCTCCCACCATTGCAGCCAGAAAAATTCCAAGCGGATAAAATTGTTCTTTTTTCATTTGATATTTTGATCCTGATAATCACGCGAACGTTTGAGTATGTCAGAAAAAGTCGCAACAATAGTCTCCTGATAGCGCTTGTCCTCTACACGACTTCTAACCTTTTCAAAAATAACCGCTTCTCTCTTAGAATCTAAAATAGGTTTTCTTGAGGCTTTCTTATAGGCAACTACTCCCTCAACCAAATGCATCCGTTCTTCCAAGAGCTTGACGATTTGGTCGTCGATTTGATCAATTTCTTGCCGAATCATATCTAAGTTCATACAGTCTCCTCCTTTATTTGAATTATTGTATCAAAAACCCTCTAAATAGGCTAGTAAAATCCCCAAAAAACTAATAAAAAAACGCACTGACTTCTTCCAGTCAGCGCAGTTTGATTCTTATCCTACTTTTGCAGCCAATTCTTCTGCGAATTGTTCCAAACGTTCGATGTCTTCTTCTTCAGCAGAAAGATCAACTTTAACACACTCTGAACCTTTTTCTGCTCCTGTCGCTACAAAAACACGATCAAAGTCATCAACAGCCTTACAGAATTCGTCGTAGAAAGTATCTCCTGAACCGACCACTCCGTAGATTTTGCCATTCAAGTTGAGATCTGCTAGATCTTCATAGAAGTCCATCATCTCATCTGGCAATTCTCCGTCTCCGTAAGTATAAGTCGCAACGATTGCGATGTCCGCCTCCAAGAAGTCTGAAGCGTCAACAGTCGTACATTCATCCACATCGACATCCAAGCCCAAGTCACGCAATTTATCTGCTACAATATCTGCAATTTCTTCGGTATTACCGGTCATACTGGCAAATACAATTTTTGCTAATGCCATATCGTCCTCCTCAATTTATCTTTCTCCATTATATCATATCTTTTTCATTTTAAAAATAAAAATTCTTGTGCTACAATGAAATGAGAAAGAATTGAGGTTATTTATGGAAATTTGCCAGCAAATTTTAGAGAAAATCAAAGAATACGATACCATTATCATTCATCGTCATATGAAACCAGACCCTGATGCCTTGGGAAGTCAGGTGGGCTTGAAAACTCTTCTTACACACCATTTTCCAGAAAAGACTATCAAAGCGGTCGGTTTTAACGAACCCACTCTAACCTGGATGGCGGAAATGGATACTGTCCAAGACAGTGACTACCAAGGAGCTCTTGCTATTATTTGTGATACAGCGAATCGTCCTCGTATCGATGATAAACGCTACGAACAAGCTGCTTTCACCATCAAAATTGATCACCATCCAAACGATGATATCTATGGTGACCTATCTTGGGTGGATACAAGTTCAAGCAGTGCCAGTGAGATGATTGCATTATTTGCTCAAGAAAATCAGCTAGCTTTGTCTAGTGAAGCGGCACGACTTCTCTATGCAGGAATTGTCGGGGATACAGGGCGTTTTCTCTACCCGTCAACTAGTGCTCGTACCTTTAGAATAGCTGGCCAGCTCCGAGAAATTGATTTTGACTTTGCTGGATTATCTCGTCAAATGGATACCATGAGCTTCAAGATTGCAAAACTGCAAGGGTATGTTTATGATCACTTAGAAGTCGATGAGAATGGAGCTGCACGCGTTCTGCTTACTCAAGAAATCCTGGAAAAATATAAGGTTACGGATGCTGAAACGGCTGCGATTGTCGGAGCACCTGGCCGAATTGATACCGTTAAGGCTTGGGCTATCTTTGTTGAGCAAGCTGATGGTCACTTCCGTGTGCGAATGCGAAGTAAAATCGCCCCTATCAATGAGATTGCCAAACGACACGACGGGGGAGGGCATCCATTAGCCAGTGGCGCCAATTCCTATAGCTTAGAGGAAAACGAAATCATCTATCAAAAGTTAAAAAACTTGCTTAAAAACTAATAAAATACTTGCCAAACTTTTCAGAATCTGATAGACTAGTATGGTAACAATCTATGGCTCGCAAAGAGACCATGGCAGAAAGGAAATATTGCAAAATGAAAAAAGATATCCATCCAGAATATCGCCCAGTTGTCTTCATGGACACAACTACTGGTTACAAATTCCTTAGCGGTTCAACAAAACGCTCTAACGAAACTGTTGAGTTCGAAGGCGAAACTTACCCATTGATCCGTGTGGAAATTTCATCAGACTCACACCCATTCTACACTGGACGTCAAAAGTTCACTCAAGCAGATGGACGTGTGGATCGTTTCAACAAAAAATACGGTCTCAAATAATCATAAAAAGAACAGTTTCAACTGTTCTTTTTATGATTATTTTTATGAACCAACCACTACTACTTTCTCTTTGTCAAGCTTCACGCTGACACTATGATTGATTTCAAACGAGGTTAAAAAATATCGAAAAGAAGCTTGATATTGAGAATGGTCAAGATGATTGAAACTGCGTAACCTAGGATGGTGTTCCACTTGGCATTAGTGAATTCTCCCATCAGTGACTTCTTAGAGGTCAGATAGATTAAGGGAAAGATTGAAAACGGAAGAGCGATTGACAGAAAGACCTGTGAATAGACCAATAACTGATCCAAGGTTTTTTCTTGATATCCAAACAAAACGGCGACTATAATCACAGGTAGCAAGGCAAAAATACGTGTACCGATACGGATGAGCCACTGAGGCAATCTTAGATGTAAGAAGCCTTCCATGACAATCTGTCCTGTCAAAGTGCCTGTAATAGTCGAATTTTGGCCGCTTGCTAGGAGGGCTAGAGCAAATAAAGTTGACAAGGTTGAGCTGGCTATTGCTCCTGCTATTGTCGAATCCTGTAAAGCATTGTACATTTGAGAAAAAGCTGAAATTTCAGATGCATGACCAAAAAAGAGGGAGGCACCTAAAATGAGAAGCAAGGAATTGACAATGAAGGCTAGGGACAACTGAAGATTTGAATCCCAGGTCATAAAGCGAACTGCTTTTCGAACATCCTTCTTATCTTTGTGATTGATTTTCCTTGTTTGGGATAGAGAGGAATGGAGATAGAGATTATGGGGCATGACTGTCGCACCTACAATCCCTAAAGCCAAGGTCAATTGACTTTCATGGCCTGGTAACGGTGTTTCAAATAAAGTTGAAGTTGGTAAATAACCACCAATAATCCCCTGGATACTTGGATTGGATAAGGCCACAAGATAGGTAAAGATGGCTAATATGGTTAAAATAAGAGTCGTAACAATGGCTTCAATTTTTTTGAAGCCAAATTTCATCAATAAAAGTAACAAAAATACATCTAAAATGGTTAGAAGGATAGCAATCATAATCGGTATTTTAAACAAAAGATTTAAGGCAATCGCTGAACCTAGAACCTCAGCCAAGTCTGTCGCCATTAAAGCTAATTCTAAAATCACCCACAAACTATAGCGAAGCCACTTGGGAGCATGATTAGCTGTTGCCTGTGCTAGGTCCATCCTAGTCACGATACCGAGCTTTCCAGCCATCTGTTGTAGCTGCATGGCAATGATGGATGAAATTAAAATAACAAATAAAAGGCTGTACTTGTAGGAGGCACCACCAACCACGCTGGTGATCCAGTTTCCTGGATCCATGTAGCCAACTGCCACAAGTGCACCAGGTCCTAAGAATGCTTTTAGATTTTGCCAAAAATGATTGTTATTTGGAGTCTCAATAGATTGATTGATCTCAGAAAGAGAGACTTTTTCATAAGAGGACATAGGAATTTCCCACTTTCTAATCTGTCTTTACATATTTCTTAATAGAATATTTTTTGAAAGAATGATGAAAATAGTTTACCTATTTCCAATTCACCCTTATTATATCACATTTTGGAATGATTCCTAAGAAAAGAAATGATAGTTGAAATAAGCAATATCAGTATTGTAAAAGCCAGCGTCAGAAAACGCTGGCTTTAAAACTGTGAAAAATCTTTCTCAACTAGATCGCTTCTGTGACAAAACTACGGCTTTCTAGCACCTTGAGCATGGCATTAGCTGTATCTAGAGCTGTAAAGAGTGGCACTCCGTGTTCAATGGCTGAACGACGGATTTGCTCACCATCTTCGTCAGCAGTTCGTTTGGTTCCGACAGTATTGATGATAGCTTGGATTTTTCCTTTACGGACGTAGCTAGGAATATCATGTTCGTCATCACCGATTTTCCCAACTAGTTGAGCTTGAAGTCCATGATTTGCAAAGAACTCCGCTGTTCCTGCAGTTGCAAGGATTCCGTAACCAATGTTTTGGAAACGACGAGCTAAATCTAAAGCTTCTTCTTTTGCATCATCAGCGATGGTAAAGACAACATTACCAAAAGTAGGCAAGTGAAGGTATGAAGCTTCAAAAGCTTTATAGAGCGCTTTTTCAAGAGTTGTATCAGAACCCATGACTTCCCCTGTCGATTTCATTTCAGGACCGAGCAAGCTGTCTACTTTCGCTAGCTTGGTAAAGGAGAAGACTGGCGCTTTGATATGAACTCGTGTGCTTTCAGGGTAAAGTCCATCTTGGTAACCAAGTTCTTCGAGACTTTGACCAAGAATCAACTTAGTCGCTACCTGAGCCATAGGGATATTGGTTACCTTAGAAAGGAATGGAACCGTACGGCTGGCACGTGGGTTGACCTCGATAACATAGACTTTCTCATCCTTGATAACAAACTGAATGTTCATCATACCAAGACAGTTGAGACCAATTGCTAGGCGTTTGGTGTAGTCTGCGATGGTTTCCTGTACCTTTTGCGACAAGGTTTGTGGAGGATAAACGGCCATTGAGTCACCTGAGTGGACACCGGCACGTTCGATATGCTCCATGATACCAGGGATAAGGACATTTTCTCCGTCTGAGATGGCATCCACTTCACACTCTTGCCCAACGATGTAAGAGTCAACAAGAACTGGGTGGTCTGGACTAGCCTTAACAGCGGTACGCATGTAAGAACGGAGGTCTTCTTCGTTTTCAACGATTTCCATGGCACGTCCCCCCAAGACATAAGATGGGCGAACAAGGACTGGGAAACCAATCTTGCGAGCTGCAAGCACGGCTTCTTCTTCATTGGTAGCCGTTTGTCCTGGTGGCTGTGGAATATCCAAGTCTTTAAGGGCTTGCTCGAAGAGGTCACGGTCTTCGGCACGGTCTAAGTCAGCGACTTGCGTACCAAGGATGGTCACACCTGCTTTTGCCAGAGGCTCTGCAAGATTGATGGCTGTTTGACCACCAAACTGAACGATAACACCTTTTGGTTGCTCCAAGTCGATAACATTCATAACATCTTCGAAAGTCAATGGTTCAAAGTAGAGCTTGTCAGATACCGAGAAGTCTGTAGAAACGGTCTCTGGGTTTGAGTTCATGATGATCGCTTCATAGCCAGCTGCTTGAATCGCCTTAACAGAGTGAACTGTTGCGTAGTCAAACTCAACCCCTTGTCCGATACGGATTGGACCTGAACCTAGAACTAGGACGGATTCCTTATCAGACTTGATAGATTCATTTTCCCATCCATAGGTTGAATAGAAGTATGGTGTTTCAGAGTCAAATTCTGCCGCACAGGTATCGACCATCTTATAGACTGGAACAATCTTGTTTTCCAAGCGAAGTTGGCGAACTTGGTCAGCTGTCGTTTTCCAGAGTTCCGCAATCTTGCGGTCTGAAAATCCATTGAGTTTAGCTGTTTTCAAGACTTCTAGATCTTGTGGATGGGCACCTAATTCTTGCTCAATTTCAAAGATGTGCAAGAGTTTATCAAGGTAAAAGATATCAATCTTGGTCAATTCAGCAATTTCTTCTGGTGTGTAACCACGGCGAATAGCCTCTGATACGTAGAAGAGACGATCATCTTGGGCCTTGACAACTTTTTCAATCAAGGCATCATCTGAAACCGCTGCAAGCTCCGGCATTTCATTGTGGTGAACCCCAATTTCAAGTGAACGACAGGCTTTTAGAAGAGATTCCTCGATGTTACGACCAATGGCCATGACTTCCCCAGTCGCTTTCATCTGAGTTCCGAGACGACGCTCACCTTTTTCAAACTTGTCAAATGGGAAACGTGGAATCTTAGCAACGACGTAGTCAAGGGCCGGCTCAAACATGGCATAGGTTGAACCTGTGACTGGGTTGATGACCTCATCCAAGGTCAAACCGACAGCAATCTTAGCTGCCAATTTGGCAATTGGGTAACCAGTTGCCTTAGAAGCAAGGGCTGACGAACGCGATACACGAGGGTTTACTTCGATAACATAGTACTTGAAGCTGTGGGGATCAAGGGCCAGCTGAACGTTACACCCACCTTCAATCTTGAGAGCGCGGATAATGCTCAAGCTCGCGTCACGTAGCATTTGGTTTTCATAGTCTGACATGGTCTGCGCGGGGGCAAAGACAATGGAATCTCCTGTATGGATCCCAACTGGGTCAAAGTTTTCCATGTTACAAACAACGAGGGCATTGTCAGCTGAATCGCGCATGACTTCGTACTCGATTTCCTTGAAACCTGCGATTGAACGTTCAATCAAACATTGGGTAACAGGTGACAATTTCAAGCCATTTTCAGCTATTTCACGCAATTCTTCTTCGTTGGCACACATACCACCACCAGTACCACCAAGGGTAAAGGCTGGACGAACGATAACAGGGTAGCCGATTGATGCTGCAAAGGCAACAGCTTCTTCCACTGTGTTGACAATTTCAGATTCAGGGATTGGCTGCTCAAGCTCTTCCATCAATTGTTTAAAGAGGTCACGGTCCTCTGCTTGGTCAATAGCAGATAGTTTAGTACCCAGAAGTTCAACACCCAATTCATCTAGAATGCCATTCTTAGACAATTCCATGGCCATATTGAGCCCTGTCTGACCTCCAAGAGTTGGAAGCAAAGCATCCGGACGTTCCTTACGGAGAATACGAGTTACAAACTCAAGTGTGATTGGCTCGATGTAGACCTTGTCCGCAATCTCCTTGTCCGTCATGATAGTGGCAGGGTTTGAGTTCACCAAGACAACTTCATAACCTTCCTCTTTCAAAGACAAGCAGGCCTGGGTCCCCGCGTAGTCAAACTCAGCAGCCTGACCAATAATAATCGGACCAGAACCAATCACCATAATTTTTTGAATATCAGTACGTTTAGGCATTTATAAGATATTAAGGGCGTCAAGCGGACAAAGCTAAAATAGGAGTTATGACGAAGAACTATCAGTTCTAGGAATAACTATCTTTTTAGCACCGTCCGTAGCCCGTATTCAGTTCAGCAAATACGGACCACCCTTCTCCTTTCTATTCGTCGCCTCACAGAGCGACATTAAATAAATTCTCCGACGATTTTTTAGAGAAACGATCATTTTCGATAAAAAATCTAGTGCAGGAAGTTTTTAGTTCGCCTGATTGCGACTAAAAGAAACGACCTGCCTTTCTATTCGTCGCCTCACAGAACGACATTAAATAAGATACAAAGGACGAATAGAAAGCGATTGAATTTTAGGAAACCAAGGAAGGATTGACAATCCAAGTTGGTTTCTCTAAATTCCGAGCTTTCCGTCCGTGTTCAGTTACTTAAATTCTCCGACGAGCTTTTACTCGTTCTTAGTTTGCTTGTTTAAAAGCTTCCATCATCTCGATAAACTCGTCAAATAGGTAGCTAGCATCGTGTGGACCAGGAGCTGCATCTGGGTGGAATTGCACAGAGAAACCTGGTTGGTATCTGTGTCGAACTCCTTCAACTGACTTGTCATTGATTTCTTCGTGTGTAATAATCAAGTGCTCTGGCAAATCCTCACGGCTAACCGCATAACCATGGTTCTGGCTAGTAAAGTCTACTCGTCCTGTAGCAATCTCACGTACCGCGTGGTTAAATCCACGATGACCAAATTTCATCTTGTAGGTCTTAGCCCCATTTGCCATGGCAAAGAGTTGGTGTCCCATACAGATACCAAAAATTGGAATTTTTCCTTGCACACCACGAATCATGTCCAGTGCTTCTGGAACGTCTTCTGGGTTTCCTGGACCGTTTGACAACATAACTCCATCAGGATTAAGATGAAGAATTTCTTCAGCCGTTGTCGAATAAGGAACAACCGTCACGTTACAGTTGCGTTTAGAAAGTTCACGTAAGATTGAGTGCTTGAGACCAAAGTCCACTAGCACTACACTCAAACCAACTCCCGGAGCTGGATAGGAAGTTTTAGTAGAAACCTGCTTGATATTGTCTGTCGGCAAGACTGTTGCTTGGAGCTGGTCCGTCACATGGTCCATACTGTCCCCAACATGAGTCAAAGTTGCACGCATCGTACCATGCTTACGGATAATCTTGGTAAGTGCACGCGTATCAATCCCTGAAATACCCGGAATTTTCTTAGCTTTCAAAAATTCATCCAGCGTCATTTGGTTGCGCCAGTTGCTAGCTCGACGCGCCTCTTCGAAAACGACAACTCCCTTACAAGTTGGAATGATGGATTCATAATCATCACGGTTAATTCCATAATTTCCCACCAAAGGATAAGTAAAGGTCAAGATTTGTCCATTATAAGACTGGTCTGTAATGGATTCTTGATAGCCGGTCATCCCTGTGTTAAAGACGATTTCGCCTGTTACATCAATATCTGCTCCGAAGGCCTTGCCTTCAAAAACTGTGCCATCTTCTAATACTAGAAGTCTTTTTGTCATATTTTCACCTCTCGTGGACGCTCACTGGCGTCTTTTAACGTCTTGTGTTTTCATTGGCGTTTCTACTCGCCAATACGGATTCTAAGATTGCCATTCGAACAAAGACACCGTTGGTCATTTGTTGGACAATACGTGATTTTGGCGCTTCAACCAAGTGGTCAGCAATTTCCACATCTCGATTAACTGGAGCCGGATGCATAATAATGGCTTCTTCTTTTAAGCGATTATAGCGTTCTTGGTTCAAACCGTGTTGAGCATGGTAGGCTTCTTTTGAAAAAACTGCTCCACTATCATGGCGTTCATGTTGAACGCGGAGTAACATCAAAACATCCACCTGATCAACAATCTCATCAATAGTTACAAACTGTCCATAGTCCGCAAACTCTTGACTTCTCCATTCCTCAGGTCCTGCAAAGTAAAGTTCCGCTCCCAAGCGTTTCAAAATCTGCATATTGGACTTGGCAACACGTGAGTGGTCCAAGTCGCCTGCAATAGCAACCTTGAGACCCTCAAAGTGCCCAAATTCCTCATAAATGGTCATCAAATCAAGCAAGCTCTGGCTAGGATGTTGACCTGAGCCATCACCACCATTGATAATGGAAGTCGTAATCGACGGACTCGCAATCAACTCTCTGTAGTAGTCAACCTCTGGGTGCCGAATCACGCAGACATCTACACCAAGCGCAGACAAGGTTAAGATGGTATCATAAAGTGTCTCACCCTTATTTACTGAGCTGGTCTTCACATCAAAGTCAAGTCGCTCCAGCCCTAGCTTAATCTCTGCCACTTCAAAGGACTTATGTGTCCGTGTAGAATCCTCAAAGAAAAGATTTGAAACAATCGGATGGTCTTCATAAGGAAGCTGGGCTCCATTTTTAAACTCAATTCCTCGCTTAATCAATTTCATCACTTGATCGACAGTGAGGTCTTCCATAGAAACCACATGGTTCAATGCTTGTTGATTTTCTGACATAGCTACTCCTTCAGCTTTCTAAGCTTCTTCAGTAATCAGAACTCTATCTTGGCCATCAAGTTCTGTCATCTCTACGATGATTTCTTCAGAACGACTGGTTGGGATATTTTTCCCAACGTAATCTGGACGGATAGGCAATTCTCTATGTCCACGGTCAACTAGCACCGCAAGACTCACGCGCGCAGGACGACCATGTCCGACAATATTATCGATCGCAGCACGGATAGTACGGCCTGTATAGAGTACATCATCCACCAAGATAACTTCACGGTCTGTCACATCAACAGAAATCAAAGAAGTATCTTCTCCGCTTTTAACATCGTCACGGAAAGGCTTGGTGTCCAATTCCACAACAGGAACAGTGATATTTTCCAACTGCTCCAAGCGTTCTTTGATACGATGAGCGATGAAAACACCACGCGTTTTTATCCCCGCTAGGATAATTTTATTCAAATCTTTATTGCGCTCAATAATCTCATAAGTAATTCGCGTAATCGCTCGTTTGACAGTCAATTCGTCTACAACTTCTTTTGTCTTCATGACAAACCTCCAAAAAGAAAAGTCTCCTTCTACAAGGAGACTTGAAATGTATAGCCAAGCGAGCCCTACTATAAACAGTATAGACTTCACCCTTCTACTTTATCGCGCTCCTTGCCTGCCTCACGGGACAGGTTTAAAGGACTATTTAGTTACCATTTACTATAGCACAAAGCACCCTTAAAATCAAGCAAAAACTTTTTTCAGAGTCCTCTTAAACATTACTAAAATCATATAATTGGGGATAGTGATCGCATTCTGGATTTTTGGGATGACAGATAGCTCGTCCAAAGTAAATCATGGCCTGGTGGGCTGCTAACCACTCTTCTGGTGGTAGGACGTCCATGACACGTTTTTCTACTTCAAGTGGCGTAGCTGATTTTTTAACGATATCGTGATGCTTACAGATACGCTCCACATGAGTGTCCACTGCAAAAGCAGGAATTCCAAAGCCCACACTCAATACTACATTTGCTGTTTTACGACCAACACCAGCTAGACTTTCTAATTCCTCTCGAGTCTGAGGCACTTGACCATCAAAATCGTCTAGTAACTGTTGGGCACATTTTTTAAGGAATTTAGCCTTATTTCGATACAGTCCCAGGCGAGAAATGTGTGAAGCAATTTCACTCTCTGTCGCTACAGACATGGCTTGTGGTGTCGGAAAGGCAGCGAAGAGACCTGGTGTGGCCTTATTTACCGCTGCATCTGTCGTCTGAGCTGACAACATCACCGCAACCAGTAGTTCAAAATGATTAGTAAAATCAAGACTAGGCTTGGCATCTGGAAAGAGGGCAATAATTTCCTCAATGACATGACGGGCACGTTTCTTGGATAAAACCATCTACTCGTCTCCATCAAATAGTCCTTGCAAGCCAGCAAATGGACTGTTTTCTTCTTTCTTGACTGCTTGTTGAGCTTGGTATTCTTCCTCTGTCATGATTTGCCAGTCATTTCCGGACACAAAACCTTGACCCGCCTCTTCTTCTGCCGTCAAGACCTTGATTGGGATATTGAGCAGAATATTATCTGCTACGCTCTCAGCAAGGTCGATTTCCCCATTTTCGATAGGCAAGACCAAGTCATCATCTAGAACTTCCTGGTCTAGTTGGTTGGTCGCTCCTTCCATGAAAACTTCTGTGACTGGATAAGATTCAGCCAACTCAACTGGCTCCATACTGCGGCTGGAAGCAAGGACAATGGTATATGACAACTGATAGTCCAAGAAATACAGACGGTCTTCGTACTGTACCTTCCCCACTGCAAGGATATCTTTGACATCTAAAATCTCTTGGTTCCGTTTGCGCAAGTCTGCTGCCAGGTCTAAAGCTTGTTCAAAATGCAGACCTTCAGGTTGCTTACGAATTTCTTGAATATTTAACTTCATATTTCCTCCATAAAGATGTACTCACTTGATTATACCATGAAAAGGCTATAAGTCAGCTTTCCAAACTTTGATATTGAAATCTCATTTTTTAACATATTTACTATGACAAAACTTCCTATTAGTGCTATACTACAGGCAAGAATACATCAGAGCAAGGAGGATGCTCACATGGAAGACAAAGCACTCATCACTGAAGCTTACCAACTCCTTTCCGAGTTAAATAAAAGCTACCAAAGTTGCAAACAGGGAACAGCCGATGATCTTCGACTGCAAGAGCTGCTGAACACTACTCTTAAGGAACTAAAAAAAGCAGAAAAGCTAGACAACAGTATCTTAATCGACCTTGAGAAATTTTACCAACGTACTAGTCTGCTGATTGGACTAGGGAGCCTAAAACTAAACGATCAAGCTCGTTCTGCTTGGCGCAACTATGACAAGTTCCACTATGAACATGTCAAACACGTATTAACTCTCTATGGGCCTGTTTTTGGTTTTTAGAGCTTGAAATTACTTGTTTTCTATTGACAAAATTTCCTTAAAGGTATAGGATAGAGGTACTAATACTCGGAGGTATGGGAGACATGAACAACTAATCTATCAAATAAAGAACTTTATTTAGTAGATCTTGTTTTTGTCTCTTTTTGTGTGCTCTTTTTATACTAGATTTTCTAGTATCTTGTCCTCATTGAAAATCGAAAAACTAGAAAGCTATGCTCCTCTTGGGTTGGGTTAGGCAACTCCAAGCTAGTTTGACGAGTTTTTCAACGAGGATAATAGAGTTTTGACAGTGACTTTGGGCTCTACTAGATAAAGTAGAGCTTTTTGTTATGCACTATCGACATTCTAGAAAGGGCAACAATATGATAAAAATCAATCATCTAACCATCACGCAAAACAAAGATCTACGAGATCTTGTATCTGACCTAACCATGACTATCCAAGACGGGGAAAAGGTTGCTATTATTGGTGAAGAAGGAAATGGTAAATCGACTTTACTACGAGCTTTAATGGGAGAAGCATTATCTGATTTTACTATCAGGGGCGACATCCAGTCTGACCTTCAATCACTGGCCTACATTCCTCAAAAGTTACCTGAGGAGCTAAAAAATAGGACTCTACACGACTACTTCTTTTTGGATTCTGCTGATTTAGACTACAGTATTCTCTATCGCTTGGCGGAGGAGTTGCACTTTGATAGCGACCGTTTTGCTAGCGACCAAGAAATTGGCAGTCTATCAGGGGGCGAAGCTTTGAAAATTCAGCTCATTCACGAGTTAGCAAAACCTTTTGAGATTCTATTTTTAGATGAACCTTCAAATGACCTGGACCTTGAGACGGTTGATTGGCTAAAAAGGCAGATACAGAAGATGAAGCAAACAGTTATTTTCATTTCCCATGATGAAGACTTTCTTTCTCATACGGCTGATACTATTGTCCACTTGCGACTGGTCAAGCATCGGAAAGAAGCGGAAACGCTAGTCGAGCATTTAGACTATGATCGCTATAATGAGCAGAGAAAGGCTAATTTTGCAAGACAAAGCCAGCAAGCTGCTAACGACCAGAGAGCCTATGATAAAACCATAGAAAAACATCGCCGAGTTAAGCAAAATGTAGAAACTGCACTTCGAGCTACCAAAGACAGTACTGCCGGTCGCCTATTGGCTAAAAAGATGAAAACTGTTCTCTCTCAAGAAAAACGCTTTGAAAAGGAAGCTCAGTCCATGGCCCAAATGCCACTTGAAGAGGAACAAATCCAACTTTTCTTTTCAGACATCCAACCATTACCGGCTTCTAAAGTCTTAGTCCAACTGGAAAAAGAAAATTTGTCTATTGACGAGCGCATTTTAACTCAGGAGTTACGACTAACGGTCCGTGGCCAAGATAAAATCGGTATCATCGGGCCAAATGGTGTTGGGAAATCAACTCTGTTAGCCAAGTTTCAACAACTGCTCAGCGCCAGAAGAGAGATTTCGCTTGGTTTTATGCCACAAGATTACCATAAAAAACTGCAATTGGATTTATCTCCAGTAGCCTACCTCAGCCACACTGGACAAAAAGAAGAACTACAGAAAATCCAATCTCACCTAGCCAGTCTCAATTTCAGCTATCTAGAGATGCACCACCAAATCCGCTCCCTATCTGGCGGGCAACAAGGCAAACTCCTACTTTTGGATTTAGTGTTGCACAAACCAAACTTTCTCCTTCTGGATGAGCCTACACGTAATTTTTCTCCCACTTCTCAACCCGAAATCAGAAAACTCTTTGCCTCCTATCCCGGCGGTCTGATCACTGTTTCGCATGACAGACGCTTCTTAAAAGAGGTCTGTACGAGTATCTATCGTTTGACAGAAAATGGTTTGGAAGTTGTTGATTTACAAGATTTATAATTTTTGAACATAGCAAAAATCCAGAGACTTCTCTGGATTCTTTTTACATACGTCGCTCTTGGGAACATTGATATAAAGATCGCTGCTGGCATCATCGACGTGACAGATTATGCTCTGGCTTTTGTTTAAATTGTATAAGCTAGAAATCATTTTTTACTATCTTACAGCTCAAAGCATTCTAATGTAGCATTATCTCATGTACAAAAAGCAAAATGCAACCAGATTATTGAGGACATGCAAAAGAATGGAATTCCATAGGTTGTCAGAAGTCTTATACCTTACCCCAAATGCAAATCCCATACCTAAATAGCTGATAAAGCTAGGAATAGTATAGGGACCATGAAGATAAGCAAAAAGAAGCGATGTGGCAAACAATCCAAAATAGGTATTCTTAAATACTATCCCCTGTAACATACCTCGCATAAAGATTTCTTCCGTGACAGGTGCCAAAACACAGAGATCCACAAAAAGTACAGACCATGAAAGTGATAAACTTTGCACAGTTTGAGTTGTGTCTGATTGGGTAGGGCCTAAAAAATTGACCATAATATAAAACAGGAAAAGCAAGGCGTATGAAAGAAAACATTTAAGAATATCTTTTAGGCTGATTTGCCGAATGTGAAACAAGTCATACTTTTTTCCTACATATAAAAATAATGCAAGTTCAACAAGTGTAAAAAGGATTGATAGCGGTAATGAATTTATTCGCATGATTTTCTCTGCTATACTCAAATGAATCGGCATAAAAATCAAAATCAAGAAAAACGTCATCCAGCGCTTATACATCATTCACCTCAATTATATAGAATTACATATATTATACTATTTTTTGGAGAGATAACAAGTTAAAAGCGAGATACTAAAAGCAAAAATCCAGAGGTCATCTCTGGATTTTTTTACATCTGTTTCAAGCGTTCGATTCGTTCTGAGATAGGTGGGTGGGTATAAAAGAGTTTTTGAAGTCCCCCACCTTTCTTCGGATCATTGATATAAAGAGCGCTGCTGGCATCGTCAACATGGTGATGCATCGGCTCGCTATTTTCCAACTTACGCAAGGCATTGATCATCCCTTGAGGATTACGAGTCAGCTCCACACTGGATGCATCCGCCAGAAATTCCCTCTGACGGGAAATGGCTAATTGCACCAAGGTTGCTGCGAGAGGTGCTAGAACAATGGCTAAGAGAGAGATAACAAGCATGATAATCTCCAAACCATTTCCATCGCGATCATTATCACTCCGTCTGCGACCAGCGCCTCCCCACCACATCATCCGTCCTGCCATACTAGACAGAAGGGTAATGGCACTGGCGAGGGCGACAGCAATGGTCGAAATGCGGATATCGTAGTTTCGGATATGACTGACTTCATGACCCATAACAGCTTCTAGCTCCTCACGATTCATGATAGCCAGAAGACCCGAAGTGGCTGCGACTGCTGCATTCTGCGGGTTGGAACCTGTTGCAAAGGCATTTAAAGAAGAATCCTCAATAATGAAAACACGCGGCATAGGAATCTGAGCCACCATGGCCATATCTTCTACTACATGGTAGAGGTCTGGTGCTGTTTGCTCATCAACCTCACGCGCCCCATTCATGGACATGACAATCTCTGTCGATTGAAAGATCATGGTCAGAGCGTAGATAAGACCAATAATCAAGGCAATAATCATGCCACCAAGACCTGAGCGTATGAAGAGATAGCCAACCGCATAACCAACCAAGGCCAAGAGTAGGAAGAAAACCAGCAACAAAATCCAGGTTTTTCGTTTATTGCTCGCAATTTGATCAAACAACATCTTAGTCACCTAATCCGCTAAAGTCAACTTTAGGAACTGCCTTTTCCTCTTCAGGCGTTTGAAGGAAGTCTGCAGCTTTAAAGCCAAATAGTCCTGCGATGACATTACTTGGGAAACTTTCAAGTTTTACATTGTAGTTGCTGACAATACTGTTGTAGAGTTGGCGTGAGTAAGAAATTTTATTTTCTGTATTGGTCAACTCTTCTTGCAATTTGATAAAGTTAGCACTAGCTTTCAAGTCTGGGTAATTCTCTGCTACTGCAAAGATACCAGAAATCTGGCGGGTAAGGGCATCACTGGCCTTCATAGCTTCTGCCGGTGAAGTTGCTGCGGCTACTTGTCTACGAAGTTCTGTTACTTTTTCCAAAGTAGAACCTTCATATTTCGCATAGCCTTTAACTGTTTCAATCAAGTTTGGGAGGAGATCATTACGACGCTTCAACTGAACATCTATCTGGCTCCAAGCCTCCTTGGTCTGCATACGATTTTTAACCAAACCGTTATAGCTAACAATCACAAAAATAACAATCAGAGCCAAAACTCCAAGAATAATCCAAGTCATAATCTTATTCCTTTCTGCTTTTAGATTAATACCAGTATATCAAAATTTTAACGAATATGGTAAAATAAGATGATACTAGAGAAGGAAACGACTATGAAACCAGAAACATTTTACAGCCTACTAGCTGAGCAAAATCTTCCACTTTCTGACCAGCAAAAGAACCAATTTGAACGTTATTTTGAGCTCTTGGTCGAGTGGAATGAAAAGATTAATTTGACGGCTATTACAGACAAAGAAGAAGTTTATCTCAAACATTTTTATGATTCGATTGCTCCCATCCTGCAGGGTTTGATTCCCAATGAAGATATCAAACTTCTTGATATCGGAGCGGGGGCAGGATTTCCTAGTCTACCCATGAAAATTCTCTATCCTCAGCTAGATGTGACCATCATTGATTCGCTCAATAAGCGCATCAACTTCCTTCAGCTTTTGGCTCAGGAGTTGGATTTGGATGGTGTTCACTTCTACCATGGACGCGCTGAAGACTTTGCTCAAGACAAGAACTTCCGTGCCCAGTTTGATGTGGTGACGGCTCGTGCGGTTGCCCGTATGCAGGTCTTGTCTGAGCTGACCATTCCCTATCTTAAAGTCGGAGGAAAACTATTGGCACTCAAGGCCAGCAATGCTCCTGAGGAATTGCTTGAAGCCAAGAACGCTCTCAACCTCCTCTTTAGCAAAGTAGAGGACAACCTTAGCTACGCCCTTCCAAATGGAGATCCCCGTTATATCACTGTGGTAGAAAAGAAAAAGGAGACGCCTAACAAGTACCCAAGAAAGGCTGGCATGCCAAACAAACGCCCACTTTAATTTTTTTAGTAAAAAAATTATTTACAAATCTGCCTCGCTTTCTTATTTCTGGGCTCGGGAAAAAATACTTTACAAAATCATTCCTCGCTCTCACATTTCCAGGCTCGGGAAAAAATGATTTACAAAATCAAACCTCGCTCTCGCATTTCTAGGCTCGGGAAAAATTCGTTTACAAAACAACCTCGCTCTCACATTTCCAGGCTCGGGAAAAAATGATTTACAAAATCAAACCTCGCTCTCGCATTTCTAGGCTCGGGAAAAATTCGTTTACAAAACGAACCTCGCTCTCGCATTTCTAGGCTCGGGAAAAATTCGTTTACAAAACGAACCTCGCTCTCGCATTTCTAGGCTCGGGAAAAATTCGTTTACAAAACGAACCTCGCTCTCGCATTTCCGGGC